>DAOVJF010000544.1 GCA_030673355.1 Planctomycetota bacterium
AGAGAACTCTGACAATCAACTAAATCTAAAATCATGGGCATGCCCATGATTTTAGATTTAGTTGATTGTCAGAGTTCTCTTAATAGAGTGGTGACTTTACAATTTACCAGTCGCCACCAGGACCACCATAAGCGCCCATGTCGGACTGGGAGTTGTCGGGATCCTGAATTCCGGGGTCGCCTGTGTCGATACATGGTGATCCGCCCTGAAGATTGAAATCGGTGCCGGGATTTACGTAGAGCGGATTCGCGCTGATGCAGCCTGTGCCAGGGCTCGCGTTGCCGACATAATTACCATCCTGGCAGTTATAAACGTCATTGTATTCAAACGTGTAGGTTGATATGGCATCCACATATACTCCATATGCCCTGCTCAAATGGATGTTCCTGTGAAGATAACTGATTATGGTGTTACGCACATCAATATTAGTACAGGAAGATATGAACAGCCCGTAGCCGCTGTAGAAATACGCGTTCTTATAGATGTCGTAAATAACATTGTTAACGAATTCAACATCAGTCGATCCACTGATACGGACACCATAGAGCGTGTCATAATTCCCACTGGTTATGTCATAGATCAGGTTATTGAACACATCGGCTTCATTACAATTGCTGATGTAGAGCCCATAAGTGGTTGTATATGATCCAGTCGAAAAGTCGTATATCGAGCAGTGACTGATATCGAGCTTGTTGTCTCCCTGAGGATTACAGTTTGAGGCCATAACAACCGCAGAACCCCGATAGCCGCCTGTATCCCTGATGTAATGGACCTTTGTATCGGTCATCGTTACCGGGGAATTTGACAGGTGAACCGCGTAACAAATCACATAGTAATTACTGGATCTGATATCCGAAACCTCACAGTTATCAATTACTGTATCTGGTGAATTGGCAACTCTGATTCCATAAAATGTGGCATAGTTGGTTGAACAGATAATTGATGTAATATGGCAGTTTTTAACCGTTGTCGATACACCGTTGATATAAATACCCGTACGCTGGCTGCCGGTGATCTTGAAACCATCAATTGTCGCACCTTCAGCACCATTTACGACCGTGCTTGTACCGGAAACGGAGATTGTCGCTTCGTCATCGCCGTCGGAATCATCCCAGTTTTCTGATTTAAGGTATACATCCGCTGCCAGAGGGACAGGTCCTATGTAATTGACTCCGCTGTCATCGACCCAGACCTCCTCGTAGCCCGCGCTCACAGCAGCAGCAAGACCTTCCTGGATCGTGTTGTACGGATTTGTCATTGTGCCGTCCTCGACACCGGATGTGTTGGAGTCGTCGACGTAAATGATGTTTTGTACACTAAAACCATCATCCAGCCTGCCTTCAAGGGAATCGGGATTAATAACAACCACGTCGTAGTATCCCTCTGGCGCGCCCGCGAGAGTGAGAGAGCAGGTAATTTCCGTTTCAGAAACCCAAAATTCGCTGTCGGCCTCGACAATAAAAGACCCCTCTACTTCCTGTAGCTCAACCTGGCAGCCGTCAGCGAAATAGTCCCCGGTGACAGTGGCATTTAAAACATCAACGACACTCCCCATATTGGGATCGATTGCCAGTACTACCGGCGGATGGTGGACCGAAAAGCCATCTTCAAGGGATCCCACAAGATCTCCAGGATTTGTAACCAGGACATCATAGTCACCGATAGTGGCTCCGTTGAGATCGAAATCAATTTCCAGCGTTTCAGCATCCAGCCAGACGAGATTATCTCCAGTGATCGTGTCGCCAGGAGAATATTCTAAGATCACCGTACATGTCGGTTCGAAGAATTCGCCGGTAATGGTTACACCTGTTAACTGAGTATCCACCTCACCCCAGTTGGGATCAATGGTGAGGACATTCGGCTCAACGATCCCGGGTTCTCCAAGTACAAGCACAGGATAACGGAAAAATGCGGCAAGTGGCCCGAAGGCATGTGGAATTTCCGGTAGTCCGTTGGAATAATCGTATCCCTCGTATTCCGCGATCACCCACATGTGATGATTGTCCGCAGTGTCAAGAGGCTTAGCTATAGCTTCCACATGGTATGTTGAAACATGGTCGGACACCGGCATCCCGATCGCGTGGGCATCGAATGCTTCGATTGCCCCA
>DAOVJF010000019.1 GCA_030673355.1 Planctomycetota bacterium
CGTACGTGCTTAAATCAACGCCGCCCATGGCGTTCGATCCATGGCATCCCGTGCACGTGGGTTCGAAAATGGCTTTAATATCGTTCTCCCATGTAGCTAATAAAACTGTTTCCAATTCGGGCTCAACCGGCTCAACGACATCGAATTCCATGCTTGAAGCCAGTTCTGTCTCACGAAATTCCCGTGCGGCATTCTCCAGGGTCATCCCGGATGGTGCGCCGTACAAAATCCACTCGTGAACTGCCGTAAACTCGGAGTTGGAAAATTGGCCCGGGTGTCCCCCGGCTCCAATTTTAATAAGGATCGGGCTCTCGTCGGGGGAGGAAAGCCTAATTACGCCTGAATCCATTGTTGAGTAATATGTCCTCAAATCCAGATCGTGAAAAGCGCTTGCCCCGTGGCATTCCGTGCATTTGGCTTCAAGGATCGCCTTTATGTCGCTGGACCAGGTCATCGTGGAAAATTGTCTGATCTGTTCCGGTGTCAGGTTATGCTCTCTTGGTGCACCGCTTAAAATCCAGTCATGGACGATAGCTGCTACCCTGTCGGTAATTCGGTCAGCATGGTTATCATCGCTTAAAATTGCCAGGATTGAGCTTTCATCTGGCGCGCCGGGACTTATCAGGCCTGAATTCATTACGGAATCGTAATCCCGGAGGTTAATTCCCACATCCACAGTATTTTCATGGCACCTTACACAGTTGGTCAGGAACAGATTGGAAAGACACGTTTTCCAGGTGTAAGTGAATGTAACGGAAGCAAGCTCAGGCTGGGAGGTTAAAGGCAGCACAGGTTCAGTTGGCCGGTTCTCGTATGGAGTACTTGTTTCCACAGGCGTGTAAATTGTTGCGTTATCCGATGGTATTACTGTCAGAATGGAGGTCCCTTCGAAGTTCACGAAATATAATGTACACGCAAGGAATATCCCGCAGATGAATAGATATTGCGGAAGGAAAGTATGCCACCATTTAGCAATGAGTGATCTGTCAACAGGATTCAATGGCAGTCCGTTTTTTAAGTCGATTGATTCAAGAGGATGCCCGGATCCTGCCGTATCCGGAGACGATGAGGAAGCGGTAATTATCGCGTTCAGGCGTTTCATCAGGAAGAAATAAAAATGCCAGACGAGCATTGCCAGGACAGCGAGTACAGCTTCGGCTCCGTGGGCGACTTTTGCCATGGGTATGATTACTCCGGGCAACAGCCTGGTGGTTGCTATCGGGTTCAGCATGAAAAAACCCGTCAGAACCATTATGAGCGATCCCCATGTCAATCCCCAGAAAATTGATTTTTCAGAGAAGCTGTATCTGCTCTCCGATGATTTATCGGGAGAAATCCCAAAGTTGTATTTTAATGCCTGTATAACGGCCTTAAAGTCACGGGCGACAGGTGTGATCGTAAACGGGTTTTTCCTTATGTATGCCTTGTAATGCGCGGCCCCGATATGAAACAAGATCTCAAGTATGAATATGAAAGCGCAGATGTGGTGAACTGTCCTGATAATTTCAATACCGCCGAAGGACTGTATAATCCATTCGGAGAGCAGGGTATGGTAATACATTTGGGACAGCCCTGTAATTGCGAGAAGCAGAAAATTTACTGCGAGAATCCAGTGCTCAATCCTATCCGGTAAAGAAAACCTGATGAACATTATCGATCGGTACATATCATAGCCCCCTTTTGAAATTGATTAACTGGCGAACATAATCTGAAATTGCCAGGACAAGCGATCCGCCGATAAGTATCGGTATTAAAATCCAGTAAATCATCTTGACATAAAAAACCGGGCGTAATTGACCGGGGCCCGGGTTGTAATGTCCCAACCAGGAATCGGGGAAGTTGGTCGTTGCCTCCGGATGGCATTTCCTGCAGGTTTCGAGAAGGTTCGCTTTCATCACCTGGCTGTTCGAATCTTCGGGTGAAAGCATGTCATGGACCCCATGGCAATCTATGCAAACCGGTTTGTTGGTTTCCTGGTCGGGGGCGAGATCCTGGAACAATGAAACTGTTTTACCGTGGAAGTCGGCTACGTAAGTATCAAAGACATTCGGGTTGATCCCGTAACGGGCCATCATCTCACGGTCGGCATGGCAGTTGGCGCAGATCTGCGGGGAGAACAGGTGAAACGGGTAGTTCGATGGACCGATTATCTCGTGCGCCCCATGGCAATCGGTGCACGTAGGCACATCCGGGTTGCCTTCGCCTATCAGGGCGGCTCCATGGATGCTATTTTCATACAGCTCGTTGATTTCCGAATGGCACTTGCTGCATGTCCTTGAAATAAAACTCAAAGCCTCAGTAGCGATTTCAATGTAGTGATTCCCATGGCAGTCCGTGCATACAGCCACGGCAGGATTACCTTCTGCCAGTGCCATCATATGTACGTTTTTATTGATCTCTTTAATCTGGTCCGTGTGGCACGTCGTGCAAAACGTGTAATGGCTAATCGAGTAATCCCTGTAATTTAATTCACCGCGCTCTTCGTGCGGGTAACCGGTAGTGCCGGCATGGCAGAGGGTGCATGCAAATCCCTGTTGGCCATGGACCGACTGGTCGTATGCATCCTTATTCACGTACAGGCTGATTACTTCACCTGATGGAAATTCCATTTCCAGATTTGGATTTGAGTGGCAGGCAAAGCAAGAATCGTTGTCACCCGATCCTTCAGCGTATACCGGCAGATCAGGTAAAGCCAATCCCAGTACTGTGGAAAAAAGGAAAAATGCGGATAAATGAAAAGCTAACTTCAAGGCCAATGATGGTTTCATGATCAACTCCATGTCTCTGAATCAGGTTAGACTACTGACATTGATAGATTGAATGGTTCTTAGGGTCGCATTATACATCTATTAGGTGCCTGCTTGTGAAAAATATCGTATTCTCCTTATTAATCTGCCTGTTCTCATCTTTCCGGTAAAAAATACTTTTAAAATGACTTGATGTCAACATCCATAAACTATTTGATGATAAAAAGTATATTCATAATGAATGATTTACAGATACAGTCAGTTTTGGTGAAATTCTTTTCCTGGCATGTCAGACATAAAAGAGTCACATAATATCCTTGCCCTTCTGTGGGGTAATTATATAATATTCCCTCATCACAAATCCTTTCCCAAACGGAGAAAATCATGAATACCGGAAAATTTTCAATTTTCATGCACCTGGTCATTATCGGCTTTATGCTGTTTGTCGGAAGTGCCCATGCTCAAACACCCGATCCCGATGAAATTGTTATTCCCGATAAATGGGTCGGGACATACATCGCCGATGAGATCGCCGCGATCGAGCGTGCGTTGTGGGCGGGAAACCTGACCCTTGAGGATTTGGATTTCCGTAAGGACTTCACTCATGGGTACGAGTGCTTCCCGATTGTCAGGGAATGGCTTGCGCATCCAATGGAGATCGCCCCGGATATGGATGGGATAATTTCGGGAATCGATCTTGTGACCCAAAGCGTGCCAAGCCCGATTTCCGAAGTCTTAACATGCCTTTCATATTATCCATTGGCTGAGGAAATCGACCTGAATGAAATTATGATTTCCGGCGACAATTTTTCCGATCTGTTGGGTCCTGTGGAACCGGGCCCGTCCGGGCTGTTTGAATCGCTTGATTCTCTCGTGCAATCAGGGAGTCAGGCAGATATTCCCCATGGTGAGTTGGAGATGCTAAGACAGTTCATGCCCCGGCAATTGAGCTGGCATGATGTATTTGAGTCACCTTACGATGATGAATATGTTGAATCAATGGGAGAACTTCTAGAGGAAAGGTCAGAGGAATTTCTTTACGAATTAATGTCAGAGATACAAATTGAAGTGTTAGCGACATCTTACAGGAGTTCATGTCCGGACCCGCGCGGCTGGCTCGACGAGTTACCACGGAGTACATGGCCGCGTATCAGGCCTGAAATTATCGAAACCGAATCTGGGAGAATAGGTATTGGATCGCGATTCGATGATGTCTGGGAAGGCGATTTCGTTGTTCTTATCGATCCCGGCGGTGATGATCATTACATCAATTGCAGAATCGGTGCCGCATACGGAACCGAAGGCAATCGTTACGGCTACTTTGTCGACCTCGGCGGCGATGATTTCTATGACTGCGGCGATGTCGATATCACTCTCGGAGCAGCAGTGCTCGGTGTCGCGGCATTTTATGATTTAGGGCAGGGGAACGACCGTTATGTCGGAGGAAGCTGTACACTTGGGGCAGCGATGTGTGGGATCGCGACATTCTACGACGACGGCGGTTCCGATACTTATGAAGGCAAGGTTTACTCCCAGGGCGCTGCGGGATTCGGAATCGGTGTTATGGTCGATGATTCAGTGCAGGCCCCGCCCGAGCTGTCAACCGATGAGGGAACTCCCGACCCGGTAGAGATCGGGCAGTTCGATAACGACCATTATTATGCCTGGACCAATTCACAGGCGTTCGCCCGTACACTCGGATTCGCGATCTGCTCGAACAAACGCGGCAATGAAATTTACGAAGCCGGCGGGGTTTACCTTCACGCACCATTATTCGCCGACCGCTACCAGTCATTCTCGCAGGGATTCGCGATAGGAGAACGCGGGATAGATTATGCCGGTGGAATTGCCCTGATTGTCGATTACGATGGAAACGATCGGTATCTTGGCGACATCTATAACCAGGGAGTCGGGTACTGGTATTCGGCCGGACTTGTTTACGATGGCGGCGGGAACGACACGTACGAGATGACCCAGTACGGGCAGGGGTCGGGGATACATCTCGCGGTCGGCGGATTGATCGATGTCGGCGGAAACGACAGCTACACGATGCATAACGGGCTGGGAACCGGTGGAAGCCATGATTACGCGGCATCGGTACTCCACGACAGGGGTGGAAACGACCAGTATTTCGGAAACACATCGTGCAACGGAGGCTCCCTTACAAACAGCGCGGTGATATTTATCGACAGAACCGGAAACGATACGTATGCCGGACGTCGCAGCGGTGGGATTAATTTCGGACGGCCCGCGCGCGGTTTCACGAGTATTGGAGTGCTTGTCGATCTCGACGGGCAGGACGATTACCTCGGGATTATGGACAATGGCATGCTCTGGAGCCACACAGGCACCGGTGTCGGATGGGACATCATTCCCCCGCCAGTTCCCGAGGGCGAAGAGGAATCCGCACCGGTTGATGACAGGGGAGGGCTTGGTGAGGATGTTTCTCTTCCCGATGTGATAAGTTACGAAGGTGAAATAACGCAGGAAGTTTTCGATGAGCTGTGGGAGATTTCGATACGCTGGGAAGTCGGTGATAATCGGTTTATCGTACCTCACGCTCGAGATCGTATTATTGAGTTTGGACCGGAAGTTCTTCCGTATCTCTCGGGTAAGTTCGACAACATGAACAGCGGTCTCGCGATCAGGGCGTTTGATTATATCCTGACCGAACTCCTGGAAATTGACCGCGATGGTGTGGTCGACATCGTGAGGGAGAATCTCGAATGCGACGAGGAAATCAGCATCAGGACAGCGCTTGCTGAGATCAGCACCCACAAATTAACGGAGCTCGAAACCAGTGTGGCTGGAATTCTCCTCAATCCCGATCCCGCCATGCAGCGTCGGGCGATCGCAGTTATCGGTGCGCTCGAATCACATGCCGCGGATGATTTACTCATACAGAACCTGTTGGCCGTCGATGATGAAGCTCTGATCAAGGTCAGCATGGAGACCCTGTTCGGTCTGAAAGTAAATTTCTGGGATATGTATCGCCCGCTCCTGGATCACCCGTATATCAGCGTTCGTGAAACTTTGATCGGGAAGCTCGCGGCGAACACGGAATTTTTTGAAGGTGAATTGTACGAGGAACTTTACTGGGAGGCGGGCATGTCGGTGATGTCGTATGTCATTCCCGATCTCAGCACACGCGCGTTGCGGTCGGTGCTGAAGGTTTTTGCCACAAGCGACCTTGGCCCGAAGGATCCGCGTACGGTCTCGGCGATTTCGATTCTCCTGGAAGACGATGACTGGGGTGTACGTGCTGACGCGGTACGGTTAGTACATCACTGGCAGGAGATGTCGATAGAGCCGGAGGTGGTTGAATCGGATGAGGGGGAGGAAGAAGCAGGTGTTGAGATTGATTATGAGGAAATAGCGGAGTTGATTCAGCCATTGCTCGTACAGTTGGAGGATATGCGCGAGACAGAGACGGATCCGTACGTGTTGTTTGTTTTGAATGACGAAGTATAGACATTGAAACAACATGCGCTTGAATCGTATGGCATGGTGGATGTCACGATGTTTATAGCTTAAAAGTAACAGTACAGTGTATAATTCCATCCACACATGAAAATCACTATCGCACAGCTTAATCCGATGATCGGGGATACGCCGGGGAATCTTCAGAAACTGGCTGAGGGACTGAGGATAGCGAAGGAAGATGATTCCGACCTTCTCGTGCTGTCGGAGCTTTACCTGGTTGGGTATCCGCCGAGAGATTTGCTTGAACGTAAATGGTTCATCGATCGCTCCAAAGATGCGATTGTCGATCTTCTCGCGCTTTCCACTAAATTTCCCGAAATAGGGATTCTTGTCGGTTGTCCTACTGAAACCGGAAAACCGACCGGTCGCGGACTGTACAATTCGGCATTGCTTATAGAGGATGGCGAAATTCTTTTCACCCAGCACAAATCTTTATTGCCGACGTACGACGTTTTCGATGAGGGACGGTATTTTGAACCGGTTCCGGCTACGATTAAATACGAGGGTGATACCTTGATCCCCGGAATCAAGGTTTTCAAATACAAAGGTGAAACGCTCGGGATTTCAATCTGCGAGGACGCATGGAACGATCCCGAACTCTGGGATAAACGCCTTTACGATTTCGACCCGATCGAAGCCCTTGCAAAAATGGGTGCTACATTACTCATTAATATCTCTGCATCACCCTATGATGTTGGGAAAGACACCGTACGCTTCCGGATCGTTTCAAACCACGCGGGCAAGCATAAGCTCCCGTTTATTTTCGTAAACCAGGTCGGCGCGAACGATGAATTAATTTTCGATGGTGTTTCAATCTGTGTCGATCGTGATGGAAATCCGTTTGAAATTTTCCCGCCGTTCGTTGAGAAGATTCAAACTGTGGACACTGAAACCGCGGGAGTGCGCGAGCCATATATTCCGGACGGGCAAATTGCATCTTCCCACGACGCATTGGTGCTGGGAATTCGGGACTACTTTAAAAAATGCGGATTTTCAAAAGCACTGGTCGGGCTTTCGGGCGGGATAGATTCGGCGGTGACAATCGCGCTCGCTGTGAGTGCCCTGGGTCCGGAAAATTGCATGGGCATAACCATGCCTTCGCCGTATTCATCGAATATCAGTGCGGAATTGTCGGAAAACCTGGCTTCCAATCTTGGTATCCGCTTCGAGGATATTCCGATTTCAGATGTATACAAATCTTTTAAGGATTCACTGGCAGAAGTACTGGAAATTAAATCTCCCGATGAAATCGATGTCGCGCTTGAAAATATCCAGGCACGGACTCGGGGAACGATGTTAATGGCTGTATCCAATAAACTTGGTTACATGGTTCTGGCCACGGGAAACAAGTCCGAACTTGCGGTCGGATACTGCACTCTTTACGGCGACATGGTTGGCGGGATTTGTGTTCTGGCTGACGTTCCGAAAACAATGGTTTACGAAATCGCGGATTATATTAATCGTGAGAAGGAAATAATCCCGGTAGATATCATCAAGCGGGCACCATCTGCCGAACTCAGGCCGAATCAAAAGGACCAGGACATCCTCCCGCCGTACCCTGTACTCGATGAAATCCTGGAATTATATATTGATGACGGAAAATCAATTGAGGAAATTATCGAAAAAGGCATCGATGAAAAAACCGTACGGTGGGTGGTCCGGGCAGTGCGGCGAAACGAGTACAAACGTCGCCAGGCTGCACCAGGATTGAAAATTACTTCGAAAGCATTTGGGTTGGGAAGGCGTATGGCGATCGCCGCGCGGTATGAGTTGTGAGTAATTAAAACTTTATCTCCAGGCCCAGGATAGACATGTCATCTGCGGTGGGTATATCCCCATGCCACTTTTTTAAAGCCTTTATCAAGCCGGAAATACTTTCAATAAGGGGACGATCGAATGTACCCGCAAGGTGTTTGCCCATCGCCTTCATACCATACCGTGTGCCATGGGGACTGAAGGCCTCGGGTATTCCATCGGTATAGAAAAATATTCTGTCACCGGGTTCAAGGTGGAGGGTGTAATTCGTGAAATTATAATTCGGCATAATTCCGATCGGGATATCCCCTTTGTCGTTGATATCGATGATTTTTCCGTCGTGGATAATTATCGGGGCAGGATGTCCGGCACGTGTATAAGTAAAATTGCCGGTCCCCAGTTCGAGGACACCATACAGGAATGTTATAAAGTCTCCTTTGGTGGAAATAGATTGGAATTGCGAATTGAGCTGATTGGTTACTTCGCCCGGTGAAGTTATGACTGGTGACCGACCATTAATACCGGGGCTTAGCAGAATACTCGCGTCCGGATTGTAATTCGACAGCATCCGTCCCATTGCGACTGATTGGAGCGCCGCCGGCACCCCATGGCCGGATACGTCAAAAATGTAAATGCCCATATGGGTTTTACCCAGCGGAACCATGTTGAAAAGGTCGCCGCCGATTTTCTCGCAGGGTATGTAAATCGATGAATATTTCAAACCCTGTTGTTCACCGGACTCGGGGGGCAGGAGGCTTTGCTGCATCGCCGCGGCAGCTTCAAGGTCGGACCTGATCCGCTCACTCGCCTTGGAGAGCTGTTTCACCTTATTGGCGAGTTCGTTTTCAAGGTTAATTATCCGTTCGCCGGCCATGACCCTGACCTTCAGCTCCGGATGGTTGAATGGCTTCGTGATAAAATCATCCGCCCCGGCTTCAATGCCTGCAACAATGTCATCAATCTGGGATTTCGCTGTGAGAAGAAGGAAATATGTATACCTGCGGTCCTTCTGGCCCCGAACCATATTGCACAACTCAACCCCATCAACAACCGGCATCATCCAGTCGCTTAAAATAAGCTGGACGTCGTCATCATCCAGGTAAATCTTCCATGCTTCATCACCATCGTCCGCCGACAGAACATCGTATCCCCACTTCTTGAACAATGTGACAATGATCAACAGGAGCGCTCGGTCGTCCTCGACTATTAGAATTTTCTTCTGATTGTCTGCCATTCTATCGTGTATGACTTTTTACTTTTTCGATTAAAGCTGAACAAATACTGCAGGGAATTCCTATACTTGCTTAATTAATTATATCGTTCTCCAGAACCGCTTAAAAACCGGTGCAGAAGTACCGTCGCAGTAGTTATTCAAACTCCTGTCTCCAGGGGAAACATCTACCGTGAGATGGTTTGCACCAATCCTCTTAACATCAATAATATCAAACAAGAGCAATGAGAAGTTACCGTCCCGATTAAGCCCTTGATTTTTTGCAAGGTTCATATAATCTTACCTCTGGAATTGGTTTGAGAAATCTGGAGAAAAAATTAGAAATTTCAAATATTTTGATTTTAGACTTGACAAATTAGGCATTATCAGTAACAATAACTGTTATTGATAACTGCTATGAAAGACCACGTCGCACATAGAAACACGAAACAGCGGACTATCATCCTGGAGGAACTCACGAAGCTGACTTCTCATCCGACCGCAACTGAGCTTTACAATATCGTCAGGAAACGTCTCCCGAAAATCAGTCTTGGCACTGTTTACAGGAATCTTGAGTTGCTGACCGAAAACGGTATCATACAGAAGCTTGAATTAGCCGGGAACGAGTCGAGGTTCGACGCGATGGCGGTACGGCATAATCATGTGCGATGCGTCGAGTGCGGACGTGTTGACGATCTTATGGATATCCCCGATGACCCTCTTATCGAGAGACCTGCAATAATAGACGGGTACAGGATCGAAGGATATAACCTGGAATTTTATGGGGTTTGTCCTCATTGTTATAAAAAATCAAAGGGTAAGTAAAATTGTTTTTAAAATTCCTTCTGTAATCATGTAATACAGTGATGATTATGCGAAGGAGCATTTAAAATTAAAAAAAATTGAGGAAGAAAGAATGACACTGGTAACAAAAGAAGCACCGGATTTTACAGCCCAGGCTGTAATGTCCGACGGAACTTTCGAGGAGATCAAACTTTCAGATTACAGGGGGAAGTACGTGATACTGTTCTTCTACCCACTCGATTTCACGTTCGTATGCCCGTCGGAAATTATCGCGTTCGACAGGGAAATCGATAAGATCAGAGAGAAAGACGCCGAGGTGATCGGCGTATCGGTCGATTCACATTACACGCACTTCGCATGGAGAGGAACTCCCCGCGATAAGGGTGGAATCGGGGAGATTAATTATCCCCTTGTCGCGGACCTGAATAAAAAGATCACTTCGGATTATGGGATCCTGTTTAATGACTCGGTTGCCCTGAGGGGATTGTTCCTGATCGACAAGGAAGGAATAGTCCGGCACGAGGTTATTAACGATCTCTCACTGGGTAGAAGTGTCGATGAAGCGATGAGAATGCTCGATGCGCTTATTTTCACCGACACGCATGGTGAGGTCTGTCCGGCTAACTGGCGTAAGGGTGAGAAGGCGATGACGCCGACCGCTGAGGGTGTGGCTGAATATCTCGCCGGCCATGTCTGATAGAATATAGAACCAGATATAAAAAAAAGAGATGGAAATCGAAAGGAGAAAAAATTATGGCTACTGAAAGACTTCAAATCTGGAAATGTGAAATCTGCGGGAATATTGTTGAATCGGTGCATTCAGGCCAGGGTGAACTTGTCTGCTGCGGACAGCCGATGAAACTCAGGAGCGAGCAAACCGCCGACTGGAGAACCGAGAAGCATGTGCCTGTCATCGAGAAGGTTGATGGCGGAGTGAAGATCACAGTCGGAAGCACGCTTCACCCGATGGCCGAGGACCATTACATCGAGTGGATCGAGGTTATTGTCGATGGGAAAGAATACAGGGAATTCCTGAATCCGGGCGATGCTCCGGAAGCGTTCTTCCCGATCGATGGTGACAACCTTGTCGCCCGTGATTACTGTAATGTGCACGGCCTGTGGAAATCATAGGGCATACTATCTGTCCTTCATATATAATTCCGGGGATTCCTGACGATCCCGGTAATGTTGACCGGAAAAGATATCCATTGCCGGACATTTAAGGAATCCCTGAATTTTTTCTTCTATAATTATCTTCAGACCTATTACCTTTTTAAAAATTGAGGAGAACCATGACAAGCATAAAAGGAACCCGGACGGAAAAAAATCTCTTAACGGCATTTGCCGGGGAATCCCAGGCAAGAAACCGATACACTTACTTCGCCAGCAAGGCAAAGAAGGAAGGCTTTGTGCAGATCTCAAAAATCTTCGAGGAGACAGCGAACCAGGAAAAGGAGCACGCCAAGAGGCTGTTTAAATTTCTTGAGGGAGGAGAAGTTCAGATCACAGGTTCGTTTCCTGCTGGTGTGATTGATTGCACGAGTGAAAATTTAAAGGAAGCGGCAGGTGGTGAAAATTACGAATGGACCACGATGTACCCGGAGTTCGCGGTAACGGCAAGGGAGGAAGGATTCGATAAAATCGCGGATGTTTTCGAGGCCATCGCTGTCGCGGAGAAGCAGCATGAGAAACGGTACAATGCACTCAGGTCAAATATAGAGGGCGGTACAGTTTTTAAAAAGCCGGGTAAAGTCGTCTGGCAATGTCAGAATTGCGGGTTTATCCATGAGGGTGATGAAGCTCCTGACACCTGCCCGGCTTGTGCCCATCCGCAGGCACATTTCGAATTACTTAATGAGAACTGGTAAAATAATGCTTTACGCAGAGATGTGTAATCGGCAGGTTAGGATTGGTAATAATGGACACGAAATTGCGTGAAGGGATTGACTGGGTTGGGTACGTGGACTGGCATGTCCGCGATTTTCATGGTTACCAGACAGATCGCGGGGCGACATACAATGCGTATATTATCAGGGATAAAAAAACCGCCCTGATTGACACCGTTAAAGAACCGTTCAGAGAAAATCTTCTTCGTAACATTAAATCATTTACCGATTTAAGCAAGGTGGATTTTGTGGTCTGCAATCACGCCGAACCCGATCATTCGGGAAGTTTACCTGAAGCGATGAAGGCCATGCACAATGCAACACTGGTATGTACCGCCAAATGTGAAAAAACACTCGGGCATCATTATGACACTTCCGGGTGGAAATTTCGGATTGTTAAAACCGGAGATAAGATCCCGTTAGGCACACGCAGCATGGAGTTTATCGAAACTCCCATGGCCCACTGGCCGGAATCGATGTTTACATATATTCCTGAAGAAAAGATCTTATTCTCTATGGACGCTTTCGGGCAGCATTACGCGACATCGCAAAGGTTTGATGATGAGGTGATACTCCACACGGCGATCGATGAAGCGAGGATTTACTATGCCAACATCCTCATGCCGTTCCCCCGGCAGTGCAGGAAAGCTCTTGAGGCTGCCGGGAAACTCGAAATTGAGATGATCGCACCGAGCCACGGGATTATCTGGCGAAGCCATATTGAGGAGATAATCAAAAAATACAGTGAGTGGGCAAACAATCAGGTGAAGCAAAAGGTCGTTGTGATTTATGACACTATGTGGAACTCGACCGGTGACATGGCGGAAGCAATTTATGAGGGCGCGAACAGGCCGGGCGTTGAAGTTGTATTGCTTCATATCCGTCGCACGACTTTAACAAGGATCGCAACGGAAATCCTCGATGCGTCCGCGGTGGCTTTCGGTTCCGCGACGCTAAACCGCGACATGATGCCGATGGCGAGTGCTGTTATGACTTACCTGAAAGGTTTAAGAGCTATCGGGAAGGTTGGATTCTCATTCGGATCGCATGGTTGGGGCAGGGGAGGTCCTGAAGCGATTGAGGATCAATTTAATGAGTTAAAATGGGGAGTCCTCAGGAAACCGATTAAATGTAAATACGCACCAACTCCCGAAGTTCTCGATGAA
>DAOVJF010000519.1 GCA_030673355.1 Planctomycetota bacterium
CGACATCAGGATCATATGAAAAATCCCATTCCCAGAGCACGATATCGTCATCGCCGTCGGGGTCGGTTGAGTCGTCATAAAATTGAAGTGAATCCCCTGCGCTTATTTCATTGTAATTTACATGAGCAGCAGCTGTCGGTGGATGATTGACTGGTGGGTCGTCGTCAGGCGGGTCATCAGGTGGATCATCAGGATCGGTTGGTCCGGCGATGTCTTTTACAGTCACATCCATGGATCGGACCACCGGACCATCGTTGTCGGAATTGACAACCGCCCTGATTACAATTTCGAAATCGGAATCGACATCGGGAGCGGTAAATGTTGTCGATGCGGCGGTGGGTGTTCCCAGTGTCCCAAAGCCGACCGGATTCACGACCCAGTTATACGTGACCCCCGAGTCGCCCTCAGCTTCGACAGAAAATTCAACGGTCGTGCCCTCCGGGACTTCATCGGGGCCAGAGATGCTACCGACCATGAGGATATTCCCGCCACGGTCGCAGCCGAGGATTATGACGAGAAAAATAAGAAGATAAATCCTGAATGAATTCTGCAGCATTTTTAACTCCTATTGCGACAGCTTCAGCACAAACGCATCTGTCCATCCGTTTGAGTAATGAATATCACTCTGCCAGGGAGGACCAAGGTCGATGCTCCCTGAAAAATACCCGCAGACGTAAATAATCCCAGAGTCATCAGTAGTCAAACTTTTTGCGTACATTTCCTCTGAATCTCCCCAGGTTTCCACCCACAGGAAATTTCCATCCGGATCGAAAGCACTGACATAACCGGAAGTAGTCCCGGCGCTTGATCTGAGTTTTACATCACTTCCTGGATCGAAATCGACAGTACCAGTGAATGTGCCTGTAACAAGGAATGAGCCGTCTGGATGAATGTAAATGTCTTCAGCACTGGCGTCCCATGATAATTCAAGGAGGATTTCACCATCAGGGGATATTTTAGTCAAAGTGTTATCATTAAAACCTGTGAAATAAACATTTCCTGCATCATCAGATTCAGCCATCGTGTATTGTATGTTCTCCTGAGGTCCAAACCCGAGTTCCCATTGAAGAGATCCATCGAGTGAGAAATGTCTTATGAAAGATTCATCGGACCAGTTGTGTACAAACGTGAACACACCGTGTTGATTCACCTCAACTGAATTGAAGGTGTTAATAAACTCGTAGGGGTCCAGTTCGAGGAAAACCTCTTCAATTCCCGATGGAGTCCTTTTTAAGAGAGTTGCATTGAGGTAACTTCCTTCAGGTGAGTAATACCAGGTTTCCCCTTTACAAATTGTGTTGACGAAATAAAAGATATTGCCGTCGTTTCCACACGCGACAGGGCTGTAGTCATATTCGCAAGATGCTTCATGCCACAAAAACCAGTTCAGGTAATACCAGTTTTTTTCATAGGCTACCCAATTATTTAAATTGGATGGCGTAATTGATCTAATGTACGTCGCCCTTGGAGTCACCGGATTATGTTGACAAGTGCCGGTAATGTAGAAATTACCATTCCCGTCACTGCTAAAACTATCAACATCGGCCTGATATTCATTATAACTATATGTTCCATCCCATTGCGCGGAGTCAAGTACTTGAAAATCAGCCTGGTCGTACTTGACCACATAACCAGATCTTCTTATTGCAGTCATTTCATGAACATCTTCGCTTGGATCGAAATCCACTGTATTAACGAAATCACCGGTAACATAAACTCTCCCCTCAGGATCGACTCCGATACCGATTGCCTCGTCGTTATTCAGATCGTCACCAAATGTGAACCCGTACGATGCGGCAGGATGGTCATGAATTACAGTAATCAATAATGGTTCGTCCAACATGTCGGATAGGTCTGTTGAGTCGGTAACACGGAACTGAACATCGAAAATTCCGACTTGGGAGAATTCAACAAGCGGCTCTATTTCGGTACTTTCAACGTTAAATCCATCATCAGGATCGAATGAGAAATCCCATTCCCAGAGCACGATATCTTCCTGTCCATTTGGGTCAGTCGAGTCATCGAAAAATTGCAGAAAATCTCCTGCCGAAATTTCATAATCATCCACATGTGCTGCAGCAACCGGGGCTTTCGGGCCGAGTTCAACGATAATTACCAATGGTTCATCGAGTAAATCAGATAAACCACCAGAGTCCTCTACCCGGTGCTGGACCAGGAAAACACCCTCAATTGTTGAAGCCTGTACAGGACCTTTTTCGGTACTGTCAATCTGAAACCCGTCATCAGGATCATATGTGAAATCCCATTCCCATGTAACGATGTCGTCATTACCGTTAGGGTCGGTTGAGTCATCGAAGAATTGAATTTCGATATCCTGCTCAACAACGGATGTTGTCACGTAAGCTCC
>DAOVJF010000357.1 GCA_030673355.1 Planctomycetota bacterium
CGATCAGCCCCATGATGTGGATCACAGGGGAATATCCAACCGCACTGGTGCCGGCATTGTTTTTTTTCATGCTTGCCGTTTTTACAATGGTGATGAGTTACCGAGTTAAGGGCGGACGGTGGCTGCTGGTCGTATCGGGGTTTCTTTTTGCGTTCTCGATCCTTGTCAGGCTCGATATGGCTCTGGGAATGCTTGTACCGATCTGCTATGCGCATTTTGTCGATAAACGAGGACTCCGACGTGCGTTGATTTTGTATGCAATCTCATTTCTGACACTGTTCATCGTTTGGTTCGGAGTATTTCATTTGAGCTGGTATGTATTTTCCATCGGCCCCCATCGTCCCGATTACCCTCATTCGCTTACTCTCAACTGGTGGGGTATGGGGCCGTTCCTGTTTGTGTTCGCGTTTGCGGGATTTGTTTATCGATTCGTTACAGATCGACGACCGCTGCCGTTTATATTTTTCTGGATTGTCACGTTCAACACGTTTTATACAGGACATCTTTACTCCGGACGGTATTTCATCCCGTACTACCCGGTTATCTCATGGCTCGCGGCATTCAGCATAATCGCATTCTACGGCTGGCTCGCGAAACTGGTTAAATACAACCGGGTTATGAGAATCGTTTTCATGTTGCTGATAGCGTTCGGAATGTCGACAATGCTCACGATGAGTATCATGAAGGAAGGGGATGGAAGGACGCATATTGTGTTCGGCGAGTATGAAGCGTACGCGACAAATCACGGTCTGGAACCAAATGGTGCGGTGTGGTTCTACATGCAGGATTTCAGGAAAGGGGAAGGATTGCAGTACAGGTGGCTGGAAGAAGCCGCGGCGGAGATGCCTGATGATTTAACAGGGATTTATAATGGAGACGATCAGAGTACAGTCCAGGTTTTTATGGACGGTCCAGATTACCAGTTTTACAGGCAATATTTTCTGCTTGCAAATGGATGGGAACCGGATGGTATTTGGGGATCACCAATCGGTTTCAGGATTGATTCCCCTGGTGAACATGAATTTTCCGTTGCTTACTGGGTTGTTTCCCCTGTTGAGATTGAACTTTTCAGATTCTTCCACTCTGATGTAACACCAAAATATGGAAAAATAGCCATATCTGATCCCGATCAGATTATCCAGCTAACGACCATCAGTCTCCCAGCTGTACTAAATGAGTATCGGTGGGTTGTTATTGGCGTAAATAAAACCAACCCGGATGTCGAAATCGATTTTTCTATCGGTACAACCCATATTGATGAAGTCGAGTGGCTGTCAAGGGATATCCCCGGACCAGGAGACGCGGTCTGGGATATCGCTTTGATTCATCCTAAATATCTGACAGAATCAGAAACAGGAATAAACATTACATCGGATACACCCGGTAGCATTATCGACATGTTCTGGTCACAGCGAACATACCCCGACAGCCAGTATCGCGACCAGGTCGCGATCCCGTTGGGATTGGAATTCGCTGATCTGGAGTGTGAGAGGTGATTATTCCGGGGACACCTTCAACTCAGGATGAGTGGAAAGGCGTCCCCGGTGATTAATCCCAGCCGAGTATTCAATCCATGACCAACCCGTACCGAAATATTCCCCCAAAATCAAAAATTCTTGTCGCGATGAGCGGTGGGGTCGATTCAAGCGTGGCCGCGTGCAGGCTTGTTAAAGAGGGTTTCGATGTGATCGGCGTTACGATGCATCTCGTGAGCACTGAGGACCGGCCCGTTTCCGGCGCGCAGGCATCGGATGAAAAAGCCTGCTGCTCACTGAAGGCGTCGGAAGATGCTCGACGTGTCGCGGCTCATCTCGGGATTCCGCACTATGTTATGAACCTCGCGGAATTGTTCGATGAAAAAGTCATCGGTCCCTCAAGAAATGAATACTCGATCGGACGGACACCGAATCCATGCATATTATGCAACCGCTACATGAAATTCGATGTTCTCTTCAACCGTGCAGGACAACTCGGATGCACCCACGTAGCGACCGGCCATTACGGGAAAATTGTGGACGATCAATTCGGACTCCATTTACTTCGTGGAAATGACCTGGATAAAGACCAGACCTATTTTCTCGCGTTTCTTACAGAGCCTGAACTTAGTAAATTAATTTTCCCATTAGGGAACGATACGAAAGAAACAATACGTGATGAAGCCAGGGAGATTGGGTTAACAGTCCATGACCGTCCGGAAAGCCAGGATTTATGCTTTTTCGCATCGGGCACCGAACCATCCGAAAACCTTGCATCTGATGGGGTTGAAGGGGAGATTGTAACAACTGATGGCAAAATTGTCGGGACGCATTCCGGAATTGGAAATTTCACTCGCGGCCAGCGAAAAAGAATTCCGGGAGGGATGCGTGAAAAAATGTACGTGGTGGATATCGAGGCTGAGAAAAACCAGGTTATTATTGGAACCGATGAGGAATGTTTCGCGTCGAGATTTACAGTAAACGATTTATCTTTTGTAAACATGGAGCGGGATGTTAAACGGTTAAAAGACAATATAACCGTGCAGGTGAGATACAGAACTGTTCCGGTCGGGGGGATAATTTCATTGAACGATGATGGAACCGCCGATGTCGAATTAGCGCATCCGGTACGGGCGATAACTCCC
The DNA here is from genome assembly GCA_030673355.1 of Planctomycetota bacterium. GTDB lineage: Bacteria > JAJVIF01 > JAJVIF01 > JAPKYR01 > JAPKYR01 > JAPKYR01. The sequence continues at coordinate 2,621 of DAOVJF010000357.1, forward strand.
GGACAGGCAGCGGTATTTTATAAAGACGATGAAGTTCTGGGCGCTGGAACAATTTTATATGTAAAGATAGTAGAGCAATGAGCGTATGGGGTACAGACGACATGATGAATTTCCACAACACGGGACCGAAACATGACGGTCCGTTCAAGATCACGAAAAAAACCAAAATCACCGCGCTTTGCGGAGCGGGTATTTCCGCCGAAAGCGGCGTTCCGACATACCGCGGGTCAGGCGGCCTCTGGAACAATATCCGTATCCAGGAGATCGCCACACCGCATGGGTTTCTCGCCGATCCTGAAAGGGGTTGGGAATTCTACGGTGAACGCCGGAAAAACATGGCGAAGTGCCAGCCCAACCCCGGACATATCGCGCTCGCTGAACTTGAAAAACAGGGTTACGACGTTTTTACCATCACGCAGAATATCGACGGACTCCAGCATCGCGCGGGAAGCTCAAAACACAAAGTGATCGAAATTCACGGTTCATTATGGAGGATCAAGTGTTCGAACATTTCCTGCGACATGGAGGTTTTCGATAACACCGATGTCCCGATCGATCCATCGATCCTTGAATGCAAAATTTGCGGATCGCCCCTGCGTCCGGCGGTTGTATTTTTCCAGGAGATGCTCGATCCGCGTCTCATGGCTGAAGCCGAACGTCGGACAAAAGAAACCGATTTGTTTTTTGTGATCGGCACAAGCGGAACGGTGTACCCGGCGGCCGGATTCGCGCAGATCGCGGGGGCTTTCGGCGCGCGGGTGGTGGAAATGAATCTCGAGGAAACTCCCTTAAGCCATGTATGCGATGAGACCATTCTCGGGCCGTCGGGAGAAACTTTACAGAAACTCCTTCACGAACTCACTGACGGGGAATTTAAATTCTGATGCAATCCATGGCGGGGTTATATCCATTTTTCATCCTTGGGCTTAGAAGAACTGCCGAGAAAGCGGGCATCCTCGGGTTTGCTACTTTCCTCGCGGCATTTGTCGCGTTTGCTATACCGGCGCTTTATATCGGGGTCCAGATTTTGTGGGAATCGCTGGGCCTCCTGGTTTTTTTTGAAATCCCGAAAATTATTGTAACCCCGGTCGTATTCACATCGCTAATTGCCGGATGTTTTTATCTTGCCTGTTTCATGATCCCGTTTTTTTCAGCGTCGGCAAGCGATCTATATTTC
>DAOVJF010000044.1 GCA_030673355.1 Planctomycetota bacterium
ATTGATAGTCATTCTGGATGGTTCGGGAACCGGATCGCGTAATTCAGCTTCATCCCCGATATATGGAGTTATATATAGAAGAGATATGGGGAGTAAATCTGATTGCGGTATTGCCTTCGTACAGCCTGGGACCATGCAGCAACAGGTTACAACAACTGAAATGAGCAGCCTGAAAAGAGAACCAATCGTAAAATTAACATTAGTGTTTTTCATTTACATTTGTAATTTTAATTAATATAACCAAGAGCTCGTAACTGGTCGAGCGTTTGAGGCTCGAGTTCCCTGTAATCAAATTCCACGTCCTCATCGGGCGGAAATCCCGGGATTCCCAGGATGTAACAGGCAGCGGGACGTTCATGAATATCGACCGGCATCCTGTTCGGCCATGGAAGATCGTAGACATTTACCGTCGCCTGGCCGGATGGTTCCGGAATGTCGGACCCATACGGGTAGAACCTCTCAGGATCGACCATCCCGTCCATAAGTACCGTTGCCACGATAGAACTCCCACCCTTGTACGGAAAAATAATCAATGCTTTATTCGGATCGCCCGGTTCTGTATCGGGGTTGAAATCGAAGTGAATCGAATCGCCGTCCGTATAATAATCATCGCCGGCAACAAGACCGAGAGCCTTCGAAGCCGCGACCCCGCCGGGAATGGTAAGCATTCCCGTGAACCTGGACGGGGAATCTTGAGGGTCACCGGCAATGAAAACGACGAACATTGTCGCGAGCGGCGGCATTCTCAGGGTTCCCTCCATCGACATTTTCCCTGTAAGCTCAGGATTCTCGCGGCTTAAGTCGTTCATCTCCCCGGGATCTTCTTCGAGATTGAACAACATTGTTTCCCCGGTGAAATAGTCGGTGATGCATTTATATGGCCAGTCGATGACAAATTTCGTGTGATAGCCGCGCCTTAAATTCCCCTCCCCGAATATCATCCGGTCTTCTGAAAATTCACCGCTGGCTATGTCCTGAAGCGGTATGCCGGGAAGGTCATCGGGGATGGGTTCGCCAAGGTAATCAAGGATTGTCGGAACGATATCGATATTGCTTACCGTTGTATCGATTGTTGTCCCGCCTGGGAAACCTTCACCCCAGACTACCAGTGGGAGTTTAATCATTTCCTCGTAAAGGCTCTGACCGTGACCGTACTGACTGTGCTCGAAAAATTCTTCGCCGTGGTCCGAGGCAAGGATTACCAGCGTATTTTCCAGAAGCTCATTTGTTTCAAGGTACTCAAACAACCGTCCGATCGCCCGGTCCATATCCGCGACCTCGGCATCATAAAGCTCCTTTACCCTCGTAACTTCATAATCGGGAGGGGCTTCAGTTAAGAAATTCCATTCCGCCATGTCATTGAATTCCGTTCTGTACCTTCCACGGTAACGGCGATCGCACAGAGAATCGATTAAGTCCAATGGAGGGTCGTACGGGAAATGCGGGTCCATGATATGAATAAACATGAAAATGTCACGGCTATGGTTCAACTCGATCATTTCGATCGTCCTATCGACTGTCACGTCCGGTGTCGCGTGGTTGCGATACCAGACCGATTCCATTCCCTCTGTAAACCCGGAACGTTCGGATCCGAGATACGGATTTCCGCAGACCATCGATGTCGCCCATGCCCGGTCGCGAAGCCTTTCCGCGACTGTAGTTGCATAAGGAGGTATATGAACGGTGGAAATTGTCGGGGCGATCCCGGACGGGTATTTTCCGGTGAGCATACTTCCGAACGATGGTCCCGTAAACGGAGCCTGCCCGTGATTGTTCGTAAAAACTGTCCCGGTACCCACCAACCTCTGTATGTTGGGCGTAAGTTCATCACGGCCACCGTATATGGATAACACATCGAACCTCAGCGTATCGACACCAATCAACAGCACATGCTTATTTCGTCTCTCATTTGGATAATAAATAACCGGCTGGCCCCAGAGAATATCGATATCGTCGTTGCCGGAAAGCCTGCCTTCTGAAATGAATCGCAGTTCTCCTTTTCCAGGTGCATATTCGCTGAGATCGATATCGAAATTTATAAATTGAAACATGGAGACTGGATTTGTTTCAGGTGTGGTCTGAAACAGGATGTACTTGATCGTTTCCCCGATTTCAGAGTGGGTATCCTCGCTTTCCGGATGGTATTCTACCCGCAATTTAAGGTCGCCGGGTTGAAATGAAATCCGTGAATCCATCCCGAGACGGAACATCAGGCGGGGTGATTCCCGTAATTCCACTGGAAATCTGAGCATGCTGAGAGGTGGATCGAGCCAGCCTTCAACGGAACTTTCATCGCGATAGATCCTCTTCGTCGCGGGTGGCGGGTCGCGGAGTTCTGTTTCATCTCCCATGTATGGAGTGCGCAGGAGAAGAGAATCGGCGGGAAGGGGAATTCCGGATTCGTCATTGGGAGCACAGGAAACCGGAAGCACAATCATGAGAACCGCTATCGAGAGGATTCTCAGTGAATTAGAAAAAGATAACCGTGATTTCCACAGATAATACATGAAAGTCAATCAAAGAATTGCTGCCTGTCCCGGTTCAGGTTATTACCCCTGAATTATTTCATGGACGGAAAGTATACCGCAAATTAAAGGCAAGTTGATAAGTTGAGGGGAAAGGGCTTACCGATCATCCTGGAACGATGTGGGGCGTTACTTATACATACTGACCATATCATCAACGATCTCATTGAAACCCGCTACCTGGTTCTTGCCCTTTTGTTTCGCCACATACATCGCATGATCGGCCAGGCCCATCATTGTCTCAGCCGATCGAGGGCATATATTGTCAGAATCGATTGTGGAAACTCCTATCGACATCGTGACATGAATTTCGTTTCCCTGGTAATTTACCGAGAGATTTTCAATTTCTTTCCTGATTCGCTCACAAGCGATAAGCGCTCCCTCGAGGTCTGTTTGCGGGAACAGCAGGGCAATTTCCTCACCACCCCAGCGTCCGGCGAGGTCAACTTCCCTGACCGAATCCTGAAGGATTTTTGAAACCGCAACCAGCACCTGGTCGCCGGCCAGGTGTCCGTACCTGTCGTTTACCTTTTTGAAGTCATCGATGTCGCATAATGCCATCGATAGTTGGGTCCGATACCTGACACTTCTGCGAAATTCCTGTTCGAGCCTGCTTATTATCGCCCTGCGATTTGACAGCCTTGTAAGGGGGTCGGTGACGGATAGTTTCCGGACTTCCTCGTAGAATAATGCTCGTTCAAGCGTCACGGATAATTGCGTTCCTATCAGGGAAAGTGTATGAAGGTAATACTCCCGAATTGCGATTTCCTTGTATGTCATAATACTTAAGAGACCGTAATTTCCACGTCGACCGCTGAGGGGCAGGGCGAAAAATGTACTTGCGGGACCGGTAGGCCCTGGAAGCTTGCGTTGAACCGCCGGAAGTATGGTTACCTCAGGATTGAAAGGTCCTCCCCTGGACCTGTAGTAAAGCTTGGCGGATGACAGGCTTTCTTTAACGAATGATTCTCTGTTCAGGACATCCTTGAAAACTTCATTCTCCACAACAAACAGCTCGTTTGAGTCCCAGAGAGTTACTCCGGCCTGCGCGAATTCCAGAACGGTGGATAATGCGGTCAGGGCTTTCCAGATAAAATCCGGAATTGGGTTCTGAGAGCTCCCAAGCTTGGATTCCCCGGCGAAATCAATCTCACCGAGCCTTGCGAGTATACTTGCGCTGATCAACTGGTCCTCAAGGTCGGTTGCTACCCCGGCGACCGGCCCACCTTCGGCTCTTAGACCTACCTCAGCCCTATCCCAATCGTCGCTCGAAATTGCAGTCCTTGGTGAAATTGCGATCTCAAGGCTGCGAACCGCTTCGAGGGCATTTCTCCTTTGCAGTATGTCAATCGCGCCGGAATCGTTCGCCCAGAACTCCTCGATAAGGTATTCCCTGCTTAAAATCAGGGCGACAGGTAACTTAATGGTATAACGATTGTGACCGATTAATCTCGCGAGGAGAATTCCGGATAAACCGGGCAGGCCCGATTCCGCGATCACTCCGGCCGGCCGTAAAAGGAATAGCACATCAATGGCTCGAAGGCCGTCGATTTCACGCCTTACACGGAACCGTTCCTCAAGTGGACCCTTGAGTTCGTTCCATAAATCTTCATCATTGATTGCAGCCAGCACCAGTGGCTTCGAACCATCGATCGATTTTTTACTTTTTTTATTCACTTGCCAGTCTAATTAATATCGAGAATTACGATGAAATCAGGCATTGAAAGTTATTATGGAGAACAATTTTTTTAATTTTTATCTCCGGTATTCATCCCCAGTTCCAGAAAAAATACAAGGGTAATCATACCGGCCCGGGCAATCCATTCAGGGAAAACAATAAAAGACGATACGAGCAGAATAAGCAGTAGAATTCGTCTCATCCATGGGGAAAGCGGTTTAATCCCCTTATCTATATCTTCGCTATTTTCTGCCGCCTGTTCAATTAAAGGGGAATTTTCTTCCGAACCAACTGCGAGGTGGACCCATGTCGCGCCGCTACCGCCGTGTGTCGGATCGCATAATACATAGCCTTCCACATCGGGATGCCTCTCGAGATGGGAATAAACCAGCTTGCGAAAATCACCCTTGCCCTTTCCATGAATCACCCGAATCAGGCTGATATTTTTTTGGACACAATCCGTTATACATGCGTCGATCATGCCGCGGGCCTTACCCGGATCGTGGATGAATTTATGAAGGTCAAGATCGAACGCCTGTTTTGCCACAACGTAAGTGTACAGGGGACGCATCTTTTTCGCTACATAAAATCTGAAGCGCTACTGTGTATGAATGTGGAGAGAGCTGTCAACCGGCTGGCTTCACTCGGATCATCCAGCAGAGTTAAAAAAAGATCGATTGGGTGTTATTAAGTCCTACTAGGAAAAGTATAAAATTTTGCCGGATACTATTTTGAGATATACAAACTAACTGTTCGAGGTGCGAATATGCGCAGGATATTGATTTGTAGTATGGTATTTCTTTTTCTCGCAACACCAGCGATGGCCGTAGAGACGCTGGACGTCGAGATCACGATCCAGGCAATCGTGGAATTCACGGTCAACAATGCAGGAGCTCTAACATTCACGTACGATGAGTATGCGGACTTCGGAGTCGCCAATGATATAGGCGACGTGGATTACGACCTGTACGTTAACCAGGCCTGGCAGGTAACGGGTAAAATCCTGGATGGTGTCCAGAATGCTCAAACCGCCGACGACTGGGACGTTGCCGCCTGGACACTCTCCGTCAATGCAGTAACAATTAATGAGACTACTGCGGTTAACGTTGACAGCGGCGGAGCTGCGGTTGCGCGGACCGGAAGCGTCTGGGAAGTCCTGCTGACCATTCCATGGCCTGAAAGTGCTTCCACGCCTGACTGCACGATCGAGATGACAGCATCCTCCGTTTAATGGTGAGTGTCATCTCCTGGTGTGAAGCCTTGCTTAAAGAACAGCACCCGGTTATACTTCTGGGTGCTTTTGCATGCAAATAGTAAGAAAATGGAGGCTTCCGATGCGCAAGTTGCTCTTTTCCATGATAGCCTTCATGCTAATGACCGTAACAGCACAAGCGGTGCCATTTGATGATGGCTCTTTCGGGTATTTACTCGGGCCTGTCCAGCTTTTTATAGTAAATAACACGGAGCCACTGACTTTTACATTTGACGAATATTCTGATTTCGGGGTAGCGCAGGACATCGGGGATGTGAATTACGACCTTGTGTCCAATGTTGGGTGGGAGGTGACAGGGAAAATATTGGATGGGGTAGCTGGTGGTCAAACTGTCGATGACTGGGACGATACAAACTGGACGCTTTCGGTAAATGGTGTGGCCATCGACGAGACGGTATTTAACGTGATTGATACGGATCCCAACCCGGTCAACCGGACTGGAGCATTGTGGGAGGTCCTTCTTACGATTCCCTGGCCCGAAGCCGCCAGTACTGCTGACTGCCAGATTGAGTTAACCGCATCAACGATCTGATTGTGCGTTTTTTTGGGTCTTGTGATATAATACCGATGAACAACGGCGTCAGTTGGGTTTTCTCTGCCGGAAGAGGGTATTATGGAAATCCATCATTTTTTCCAATTGTGGATCAAGGTTAAAATCCTTACAAGCTTGTCGATGGTGTCGGGAAGCAGGATTTTGGTGCTATGTCAGGGATGGGGAAGGGGTCGCTTGCGGGCAGCACCCCTGGATGTGTAATAATGATTAAAAATTCGTATATTATGCCAGATATGAGACACGCGGGCAGAAAATATACACTCGTGCTGACGCAAGTTATCCTTACTACCGCGTTCCTGCTTGTTTTCACAGAAGCTGCTCATGCAGACGTGGTACACGAATCCGGTTTTTCAATAACCATCTCCGAGGTCCGATCGCTTACCCTCGATTCCGATAACGTGAATTTAACTCCCGATGCAACGTCTGTCCTTAGGGGATGGATGGAGGAGCAAACCTGGGAGGTCAATGTCTGGGCGAATGTTGACTGGGTGTTGAGGATACGGGGAACAAGCTCCACCTGGGAAGGACCCTGGCCAAAGCCAGTAGGAGACATCTACTGCGCATATGCCGGGAGCGAGTACATGCCGCTGGACACCGCGCCAGTCGAAATCTACCGGGGCGGTCCAGCGGACCACGAATCGTATCCCATCAATTTCAGGATTGCTCTCGATCCTTTGCTGGATATTCCAGGTGAGTATTACTATTCTTATATAGTTCTCGAACTCGAATCGCCATGAGGAAATACTCCAGGATGAAATATGTACTGACATTCCTCCTAGTACTAATTAGCTTGCCAATCTGGACATCGGCTGCCTATGCCGATCAGTTTGTAACTGCCAACAGAATCAACCTGGGAATTGCGGGTGAAGAGGAATTTATGGCTGGGTATGTTATGGTTCCGAGGCTGCCGGTATTCTGGGAGAGTGATGTGCCGTGGCGGCTCACGGTCAGCTCTTTCAGCCCCGACCTGGGCTTAAGCGATGACGCCAGTTACATCAAGCCATTGGAAGACCTGCAATGGAAAATTTCGGAAGAACAGGTGTGGTTACCCTTAAGTCAGGACGCGGAGGAGGTAATTTGGGGTACGGAAACGGGATCTGGTGTGATCTACATCGATGTCATGGTGCAACTTGACTGGCTGGAGGACACACCGGGCGACTATCACGCTGATATTATATTAACAATAGAGGCCATGTAATTAAAAGGTGTATATACCGGACATATGACAACAGATAGTAAGTTATTATTAAAACTGTTAAAGCTGGAGAATTTGCATGGTTTTTAAAAAGGTTAGTCACTTCGGGCTTAAAGCGTTCATCCTTCCATCTTTATGGGTTATCTGTTTCGTGGTCATTTCATTGCCTGTGCCGGCGCAAGGGTTCGCGATCTCATATGGCGATATAGAGCTCGGTGTTTCCCCCGGTGAAAGAATTACCGCCAGGTTTTCAGTATCCAACCAATCGGAGGAGACGATAGTACTCAGGATCTATTGTGGTGACTGGATTCGTGTGCAGGGGGAAATAACGAGATACGAATTCGATATTGAGCGTGGCAATGAAGTACGTTCTTTTCTGGAATGGATGACTTTCAGTCCGGACCAGATGGAGCTTGGGCCGAATGAAATGCAGGAAGTGATTAGCGAGGTCAACTTCCCCGACGATCCGTCACTGGAAGGAAGTTACTGGGGTGTGGTGTTTGTCGAGGAAATCCCTCAGGTGGCGCCTCCCGGTGAAATTCCAGAAGATGAGGCATTCCAGGTCGGAATTCTGACCATCTTTCGGTATGCGGTCAAGATATATGCAACCTTCGAGGGTACTGAGATACGTGATGCGAGTTTTCTTGACTTATTAATTGACCAGGTTGAGGGGGGATTTGATATAAACGCAGCCTTTGAGAATTCGGGCAATATTTTCATGAGGCCCGAGGTTTGGCTGGAAATACGCGATACTGCGGGTGATGTCGTTTATCAGCAGACACATATTCGTCAAACTGTGCTTCCGGAAAGCACACGAGAGTATGTTTTTGAGCTGAGAGATTTGTCACTTGAACCTGGAACATACTTAGTAATGGTCATCGCGGATTATGATGGTCCATCATTAGTCGGAGCTCAAGGAACGATGCTGCTATCGGCTGAACAGACCGGACCCGATGATCAATAAGTAGGAATGAGGGTGAGTTTGTACGTAATGGTAAGGACCCAATCAGGGTTTGATCCGGTTGGATTATTTAACGTATTTAATCCAATAATATGCCTACCCTTTATCGTCCTTATGCTGGTTCTTCAGGTCCCCGCTCATGCTTTTGAGAGTTCCGACAGCTTGCGGATTGAGCTTCTGTCCCCATCGGAAATTGAAGTAGCCCCCAGGCAGGTGCTGACTACCAGCATCCTCTTGACTAATCCAACCGAGGAACCCAAAACTTACAGGATCGCTGCTGAGACGCCTTCCGGTTGGCAGAATTTCATAACGCCGGAGATCCTGGATCTGGGTCCCGGGGATTCGGTGGCGGTTTTCATAAACATCATGGTACCTGCCGATGCTTTAGCTGGCGACCATGGACTGACCCTCATTGCTTATCCCGAAGGGTCACCGTCGGACTCGGTGAGTGCGGTAGTGGAAGTGACGGTCATTGGTGTTATTGAACTCGAGGTCCTTGCCAGGACAGATCAACCTGCAGCCACAACCGGCGACATTTTAATACAGACTTACATTGTCACAAACCTGGGCAACGCGCAAAGCCGTGTGGCTATTGACGTTGTTTCCCACCCGGATTGGCCGATAACCATGGATCCCCCGGATCGGGAATTACTGCTGGAACCAGGCCAGCCGAGAAATGTAATCGTGACTGTTACGGTACCAGAGGAGATGGCGCAATCGCTGACACACCGCCTGACCATTCTCGTCCGATCTCTCGATCCTGCCGCTGTAGACGTGGAAGCGTCCGCGAGAATATCTACACGGATCATCCCGCGACAGCTTGCGGGATCTGTTTATCCGACGCTGGATGGGGAAATTCAAATGATGACGTCGTTATTGGATGGTGAAGATCCCTCTTACCTGGTAACGCTTGACCCCCTTGAAGGTAACCTTGGGGATGGGAGAGAAGTGAGGCTCGGATTTCGCAACCTGCTTCTGGAAGGCAGCGCCTCGGGTACATTCGTTCACAGGCAAAGAATGTGGGCAATATATAACGATGAAAATATGGGTTATCTTCGAGTCGGCGATCTGTCGTTAAACTTAGAGTCGCCGTTGATCCAGCGTTATGTTTCCGGACGAGGGGCTGAAGCTCTCATACATAACGGACCTTATGACTTAAGGTTATTTTACACCAGAACCCGGGGAAGCTCACCAAGGGAGAATTTTGGGCTGCAGTTAGGATATCCAGTCGGATCAACCGGTCTATTACGCTTTACAGCATTAAGGGACCCCGGGCAGGAGGGTACGGAAGGTTTCACCAACATTGGTGTATTGGCGGGATATTCACCATTTGAAGGAGCGGAGTTGACCGGTGAATTGGGACGAACACGCTCCGACTTGCCCGGTTCCGGATCAGCCTGGCGTCTTGCTGCAAACCTTGCAGCGGACCGGTTTTCAGCACGCTGCGAGTGGCTTCGGGCAGGCGAGGGATACCGAGGTGGCTGGCAGGATACGGAACTGAGGCGGCTTAACATGTGGTGGAATCCAGTAGACGGCGTCGGTATCTGGTCGGATTACAGCTTGTCACTGGGCAATATCACAAAAGATCCCGAGTTCGAGGCACGTTACAGTAGGAACGTTGGATACGGGATCTCCTGGAAAATCGAGGAATTGGGCCGTATGCGTATATCGCACAGGGAGATCCGGGACTGGGATGATATCCTGGGTTCGTACGACCGTCTTACCCGTTTAACGGTTTACTCGCTAAACAGGAGGTGGGGCGATGTCTCCACGACAGCTTCGCTGGAACATCAGTCAACCGATTACCGGGTTATGCTCGAGACCGAGCTGATCAGGTCTATGCGGTTGGACTTAGCCATGAACGTGAACCGCAACGCGAACCTGAGACTGAGCTACACCATGGGCCGGCCCTCCCAGAATAACAGCCTGCCTGGCGGTGATACCAGCAATTTTATCCTGGGAAGCCAACTTCGTCTAAGTAACGACCTTAGAATTTCTTTGAATGTCCAGAGAAACACGGATGGATATATTGGCACACGAACTGACATATTTGGAACAGCAAGGTGGAATGTTTCCCCGGATCACTATCTCAACCTGAGCATCAGGGATTATTCAGGTACTTATGGCGGCGATACCGAGGTGGCTCTGGAGTACACACAACCAGTCAGCATTTCGTTGGGGATGTTCCCTCGTATGGGAAGTGCAGAGGGAAGATTATTCATTGCCGACAATCCAGACCAGGGAGTGCCGAATGCCGTAATTACTGTTGATAGTATCGAGGTGATTACCGACGACCGCGGTCAATTCTTGTATCCTGCACTCGAACCGGGACAGTATCAACTGACAGTTGATCCTGCTGCATTGGGAGTTGGTATGGCGCCATTGATTGACATGCCGCTGATTTTCACAATAGATGCTGGATCTGTTACCAGGCTCGAAATTCCGGTGGCGGAAACAGCTTCTGTCGGAGGCCGGGTTTCCGTTGACATACCTGCTTCTCGCGGACAACCCGCATCAATCTGGCCAATGGCCGAGTTTAAAGTAGAGCTGATTGGAGAGGATGGGAGTGATTTCAGGTTTACCGACCAGTATGGCAATTACGTCTTCTCAGGTCTTTTGCCAGGTATTTATGTAATCATCCTCCGACCCGAATACCTTCCGGAGGATCACGAGGTCGCCGATCCATCAAGTTACGAGCTTGAGCTGGCGCCGGGTGATTCAGTTATGGATTTACACTTCACGATCAGGCCGGTGGTAGAGGACATTGAATTCACTGTTGACAAGTCCATCTCAAGTGAATGAATAAATGTAACACTCGAATCGACCTTGACATCATCCGGTCTTTTTCGTAGCTGAAAAAAAATGGTCCCGGTCAAATTTCAACCGGGACCTCGGGCGGGGCACTATTGGTAGGCCGTACAGGGATCGAACCTGTGACCCGCTGATTAAGAGTCAGCTGCTCTACCTAGCTGAGC
>DAOVJF010000633.1 GCA_030673355.1 Planctomycetota bacterium
CCATGAAAATACCTGTAACATAAACATTTCCTGAGCTGTCAGTTACTATCGCGTGGGCTTCATCCCACTCAGATCCACCCCAGGTCCGTGCCCAGCCGATTGGAGTATCATCCTTGACCGGGATATTTAAAATTACATAGCCGGCAAGCGGACCGTCAGCGTCGTTCTCAATTCCATAAATATTTGTGTAATCCAGTCCCGGATAAATAATCTCGACCATGACTTTCAAAGGATCGGCTGAGGTCAGATTTTCAACCGGAATTATCGTTTTATATGTGCAGAAAAATTCATCCTGAAATACGGGGAACATATTTACATCGTGGCCGCCGGTCCATGCGTCGGAATAACATCGAATCTGATATTCTTCCATCAGGCCGTCCTGGTTAACTGTCGCGGACCAGTCCCACGGGGAAATATCCAGACAAACATTTCCGCCAAAATTATTTTCATCTACAAAATAAAGCGTACTTTCATCGCTGTCGATATCAACCACAACGGCCTCATCGGCATTTGCTGAAGGCGGGAAATCGTCCAGGTCTGGCGGGGGATCGGGATAGTTGTAATTCGGTTCCCAGTGGGCGACAAACGCGTATTGAAAATAAAGGATCAAATCGTTTGGGAACCTTATGTCATACCGCCTGTAATTTATGCTCATCGACCCGATACTTCCCCGATTCACGGAATTGTTAACAAGAAATTCGAACGCGCTGCTGTCCTCATCGAGCCAGTCGGCGAAATATTTATACCCATTCAATACCGCGGATGGAAAATAATCAGGAGGGCAATTCGCTCCGGGGTAGTAACCGAAAATCGGCATCTCATGTCCCGCGGCTTCAAATTCCGGCGCGTTGAACCACCTGGTGTAACCGTCGGGATTTAATAACTGCTGGTCGTTCTCACCCGCGATCGCGAAATTCCCCGGACCGGGATATGTATCGGACCCATTTCCGAGGAATACACCCAGAGTATCAAAAATCGTGAATTGATCAAATCCCGGAAACGGGTGCCTGAATCCGAAATCGGCTGACAGGTCGACATAATCCGGCTGAAA
>DAOVJF010000158.1 GCA_030673355.1 Planctomycetota bacterium
GGCTGGAGGCGGTCCGGCCGGGGCAACCTGTGCGAGGGTCCTGGCGAAGGCCGGTATAAGAACTGTATTGATCGAGGCGTCCCCCGATGGTGATAAGCCATGCGCGGGTGGTATTCCATCCATACTGCTTGACCAATTCCCAGTTCCTGACCTCCTCATTAAAAAGCGAACCACCGGGGTACTGTTCCAGGCGCCATCCGGTTACGAAGTCTACGCGGATTTCCCCGATGGTCAATGCATCGCGACTGTAGATCGCAGGGAATTCGATTCCCACTTGCGATGGGCAGCCGAGGATGCCGGTGCGATTTTAGTACATGGTAGGGTGCTCGGATATAATGAAAAAGGTTCGCAGATCCTCGTGCAATACCTTGATCCCGACGGGACTACGCACACAACCGAAGCGGATTATGTGATCGGTGCCGATGGAGCCTGGAGCCGTATCGCGAAACAGGCAATGGGTTTTAATCTCCCCATGGTTGTGGCCATGCAGGACGTGATCAACCCGACCGATGACCGGATGGCGGAACTCGGTAACAGGTGCATCTTCAACTATAATCCCGCTGTCAGTCCGGATTTTTATGGATGGATATTCCCCAAAGGTAATTCTGTTTTGGTTGGGGTGGGCACCAGGTTTGAAAATAAGAACCAGCTCAAATCATACCTGTCCAGGATGAAGGAACTCAATTCTGATCTTCTCGAAGGCGGCGAGGTTCTTAAAAGGAACGGTGCATTGATCCCGGTGGGGCTTTACAGGGAACATGGGGTTAACCGGGTTCTCCTTACCGGTGATTCGGCGGGATTTGTGCTTCCCGCATGTGGTGAAGGAATTTATTTCGCGATGAGGTCGGGTGAAATCGCGGCTGATATTATTAAGGAATTCGGTGCAAAACGTCCCGACCTGGTTGTAACTAAATACACCGACCTCGTTAACGCGGAGTTCTCTTCGATCTTTAAATATTTCAGGAAAATCGAGAATCTCATGTATAAATCCGTTATAAACCGAGAGGTATTCGTACGACTGGCCGGGGATAAATTTCTGGCACAGAAAATCCTCAGGGCATTTTCGACTAAAATCCGTACGAAAACACCGTTCTTTAAAAAATTCACTATGTTCTTTAACATTATGACGATTCGTATGAACGTGGCAATGTCGATTTCAAAGCAACCGGATTTCGGAAAGTAGGAACTATACGTTGAAAAATATATAATCTGAATGTACCACAGGCTTCAAGCCAGCAAATGGAGGACTACCTAACGATGCGATCAAAGCGAATTATTATCCTGGTTTCTCTAACCCTTTTAATCTTCACCATGGGCTGCGTTAAGTCAAAATACAAAACCCGTAGTGCCATGACAGAAGAGGAAATTGAGGAAATTGAAAATATTTACAATCCACCGGCTGAGGAAGAGAACGACCTGGAGAACGATATTACATCTTTCCTTGAAGGTGTCGACGGTACCGCGATGCGTGTTAATGGACTTAGTATCGACGCTCAGGATCTCAGGAACCTGTACACATTCCTGCTCGATATCCGGGGACAGAGTCCAGCTGAAGCAAAGCGAAATTCAGTTGATGAATTCATTAGAATCTACGCGGTGATGTCCCAGTGGCCGGATACAATTGATATAGCGGTTACACGACTTAACGAGATACTTGACCAGGTAAACACAGACGGTGCGATTTTTGCTTACCTGACGGCTGAAAACAGCCAGGAACCCGGGGCCGACCAGAGTGCTGGCGATCTCGGTGAAATACGCTACGACGGGATGGTCCCAAACTTTGAGATGCATACTTTTACCGACCCGATTGGTGAGGTGTCAGGACCTTTTCCCACTGTTTTAGGATGGCACCTGATTCTTGTTTCAGAAAGATCCGATGAAAATACCGATGAAGCAAACGCGAAAGCCAGCCACTTGCTCCTGTTCCACGGACTCGATCCGGAATATGGACCCAATATCAGTGACTTTATTACCAGATGGGCAAACATGGCTAGGATCGAAATTCTTGCTGATGAGCTGTACTCCCTCTTCCCCGGTCTCAAGCCGCGGGAAAGAACGCCGGGCCAGACAGGTGAATTCCTCAACCCTTCAGATACGTCTTCGCCTTTTTAACCATTCTTTAAATTGACCTGTCTATTAATCCTGGTTCGACTTTGAGGTATCAATATGAAATCGAAATTACACAAATTTACCGACAAGCTCTGGCTGGCAATTCCAGTCCTGGTTCTCCTTGGGGCGGTTTTTTTCACCGGCACAAATATTGGTAACTCACCCACCGACGATATCGAGGAACTGGACACGCTTTTGGACAACTTTCAGGAAGCATATTCCTCAAAGAACCTGACCGGGCTCAGGGATCTTTTCTTTGCTGATGCAGTTGTAGCATATGATTTTGACCAGGGTGAAACCCAGAAGGTACGTTCATTGGAAGATTGGCTTCAGGGTACACAGGAATCAGTTTTTGAAGTAAACGATTACATCTCGGATACCCTGACCAACAGGGAAATCGAAGTTTTCAGGAATATCGCGTACGCAGTCTGTGACTATCGGTATATCGATGATGACGAGATCGGAACGGGCATCGATATCTTCACCTTTATGAAAATGCGTGGTACATGGAAAATCCTCAGCCTGCAGTTTACAGGCGATGAGGAAATCCGGTAGACTCATACAGTAATTTTAGATGATCGACCCCAAATTCTCGCTTGCGTTTTTTTTCGCATGTTTGCCCTTTAGTATATTGAGGAGTAATGTACGCTTGATACCGATCACCGGCAACCTGAGTTTAAGATGAAACGCACTTTGATCCTACCAGCCTGGCTATGGCTGCTTCAGGCCCTGACAGGGGCTGCTCTTGTTGTTTATGTCATTATCCACACCGTGGACAATGCCACAATACTCATTGGTTCTGAATATTATGAGGCGATGCTCCATCTCTGGCATGAAACCCTCCCCAATTGGTCTTACAACCTCATGACCTTCAGCCTGATATTTCTATTTATCGCTCATCTTATTAATGGCACCAGGATCGCAATCACACCAGTCAGAAATTATGGAACATCATGGAAGCAGGTGTCGATCTTGAAACATTCAGGTACCACGCTCTGGTATTTGCAGCTTTTAACCGGCGCTGTTATCGCGATAGCCGGTATCTGGCACCTGATTATCCAGCATACAAGTTCGACCACCACTACTGCAGAGAGCATGATGAGGGTCACACCGTCCGTGATGACCCTGTATATAATTTTCTCTGCGGCACTCCTGTTTCATTCTTTTAACGGAATCCGGTCAATTTTAATCAAACTCGGAATCATGACGGACAAAGCCAGAGAGGGAATATTAATCAGCTTGATGGCATTTCTGTTTATCGGATTTTTCGTCGTTGGGGTATTCAGCCTGGCGAAATTCCTTCCTGAACCCGAATCCGAACAGCAGGCAATTGAGTTGACCATTGAAATTCCAGAAGCAGGGGACAGTCAAACTACAGATGAGATTAATGATCCGTCTGATGAAAACATCGAAGGACAGGACGATTAGCAAAGGGATCGATAGATGAGGATTCTTAAGTACGATGTTGTTGTGATCGGAGCAGGACTTGCGGGCGAACGTGCCGCGGTTGAAGCTCACCGGAACGGTTGCTCCGTAGCTATTCTATCCCTTGTCCAGCCCCGGCAGAGCCATTCCAATGCCGCACAGGGTGGCGTACAGTGCTCACTTGATAATATGGGCGAGCATTCAGCCGGCGATGACTGGAAGCTCCATTTCGACGACACCATTCGCGGTTCGGACTGGGGGGCCGACCAGGATGTCGTGGAACGCGTTACGAGCGCCGCTCCCCGCCTTATCCGCGAGTTGGAATACTGGGGATGTCCTTTCAACCGCACCGAGGAAGGGAAAATCGCCCAGCGTAATTTCGGCGGTACATCTGTCTGGCGCGCGGCATTTGCAGCCGATTTCACCGGACATGCACTGCTTTACGCAATCGATCAGGAAGTAATGCGCCACGAAATCAAAATTTTCTGGCGCGTCCAGGTTATCTCCCTGATCCTGAACGGAGCGAAGGTCATCGGCTGCATCGCACTCGATCTCAGGTCGGGCGATCTTGTCGCATTTCATGCAAAAAGTACAATCATCGCATCCGGGGGAACCGGTAAGTTATTCTCCGAAAGTACAAACGCGATCAACTGCAGGGGTGACGGGCAATCGCTCGCATATAACACAGGGCGTATTCCGCTTGGAAACATGGAAGCGATTCAATTCCACCCGACCGGGATGTACCCGGTATGGATTCTCCTGACAGAAGGCTGCCGTGGTGATGGCGGGGTGCTTAGAAACGCCCAGCACCATGAATTCATGTGGGATTACGCCGCGAAAATGGGTAACCTGGCCAGCCGCGATGTTGTGTCCCGCGCAATGATGAGTGAAATCCGTGCCGGACGCGGAGTTGAGGGCCCGTTCGGACCTCATGTCTGGCTCGATCTTACGCATCTTGGCGCAGAAAAAATCAAGACGCGTCTAAGGGATGTTCACGATATCGCACGCGATTTCGCGGGAATCGATGTTATCACCGAGATGGCTCCGGTCAAACCTGTCCAGCATTACACGATGGGCGGGATACGTACGGATATCGACTGCCGGGTCCGTGGTGTCGAAGGTCTTTACGCCTCTGGAGAATGCGCCTGCTGGGATATGCATGGTTTCAACCGTCTTGGTGGAAACTCTCTGCTGGAAACGATTGCAGCCGGGTTTTATTCAGGAACTACTGCATCCACAGAAGCCGGCGGACGTTCAGCATCCGAAACCGATCAAAAAGCAATCCAGGATGAATATAATATTCAGGTAGAGCGAATCGACACTCTCATCGCCACCGACCCGAAAGAAACCTCGTTCGCGCTTCATGATGAAATGGCATTACTGATGACAGAACAGGTCGGGATTTTCCGGACCGGTGAATTACTCAAGGATGCCGTCAACAGGCTCCTCGACATACGTGAACGCTCTAACAACCTCGGACTTTCATGCAAGTCGTGTGGGCGGTCGCTCGAACTCGAGATGGCCCTGAGGATTCACGGGATGATCGACCTCGCGCTGATAATTTCTGAGGGCGCACTCGCACGGAAAGAGAGCCGTGGAGCGCATTACCGCGAGGATTTCCCGAATCGCGATGACGAGCACTGGCTGAAACGGACCCTCGCACATAAACGGAACGGTGAATACTTACCGAGGCTTGAGTACGAGGATGTAGTCATAACCCATTTACCGCCCGGCGACCGTGGTTACGGCGAAAAACCACCACCGGCAGCGAAGTAACTAATTTGAAATCAAATATCGTCATGGCTGATAATCATAAAAGAACACTGACTTTCAAAATTTTCCGTCACGATCCCGATAACCCGGACAGTGTCCCGCACTACGACACCTTCAAGCTGGACGACCGCCCGTTTTTCTCGATCTACCTCGCGATGGAGGAAATCCAGCAGAAGCACGATCCGAGCCTCTATTACGATATCTGCTGCCGGTCGAACGTCTGCGGATCATGCGCAGTGAATGTCAACGGACAGCCATGTCTTGCATGCAAATCCCAGACCAAGGACCTTCCCGATACCATCACGATCGAACCCCTTCGCTATTTCGACCACATCAAGGATGTCGCGGTCGATAAGGGACGCTGGTTCAGGGATATGATTATGCGTCTTGAAGGCTGGATCCATACATCGAAACCGTTTAATGAAAAACTTGAAAATCTCCAGAAAGCCGATGACCAGCTTCCGGTTTACGAAGCGGAGCGGTGCATCGAGTGCGGGATCTGTATCGAAGCCTGCGCGATAGCACACCTCAACCCGAACTACCTCGGGTCGGCCGGTATGAACCGCGCATACAGGTTTTTGATCGACACCCGCGATGAGCGCAGCCTGGATGAATTCGCCGAGCAGTTATTCACTGGGGACGGTGTGTTCGGGTGCGAGGCTATGCTTGGCTGCCGCAACTTCTGCCCGAAGGAAATCCCCCTGCCCTACCATTTCGGCATTCTCAGAAGACGAATATTGAAGAGAGTATTAACCGGGAAGTAATCCTGGCTGTGCCGTTGACAAGCCTGACCTGGAACTTCGGGGACAAGGCATTTTTCCCTTGATACGTAATTGTAAAGTCAGATTTATCACTGGAGAAAAATGGCATGTCCCCTTGGTTTATACTGCCTTTAAACCACAATTTCAGTCCAATCCTATTAAACAAAAATTGATTGGAATTTAGGGGGACACCTGCTTTTCGACGGGCGAAAAGAGATGTCCCCGATCTCGGATCAATATTTGATTAATAGGATTGGTTTCAGTCCTCCCTGTCAAAATCAAATTCAAGCATGTCGGAAAAGTTAGTCTCGGCGATGTAATTCAATAGGTCGAATTTGTAGGGTTTCTTGTTTTTAACCGTATCGGGTGTATCCGTATCTCCCCTATTTTTTCGCGATTTTTTTA
>DAOVJF010000401.1 GCA_030673355.1 Planctomycetota bacterium
AGATCGGCTCCTTGAGACGGCAATATCTTCAATAAATCCTTAACGGGACGAAGGACAGCGGCACCATCGGAATGCAGGCTTGTAAGAACATCGCCCGGAACCCCTAATCCATACCGGACCACCACCTGGCCGCCATCGGGGATACTTCCATCTTCAAGCCGGGCTATCGTGTCGTTCTCATAATCAATTACGAAATCGACATCCTCAATATATGTGGTTTCACCGTCAGGGGAAACAACCTCAATTTTGTCCCATAGGCTCATTAATCCAGGTCCTCCGACGTTGTACCGTTTAAGGTAATTGTTTTTTGTCTGTTGTGAACCGCCTCACCACTCAGGGCATTGACCGTCTTCTGGTCGAGTGAGAAGAAACTCATCCCGAACTCGGACAACCCCATAATTGTCACACCTGTTCCCTGTGACTCCGTGAGTACCGTCCCGAGATTGAATCCGGCCGGCACGATTGTGTCGTTCGGAGCGGCTATTTTAAATCCCGTGGGGAAATTTTTCTCATATGGCCTTTTAACAAAATACCCGACCGGAAAATTCTTACCGTGATTCCCCTGGATAGTTACGCCTGTGCCTGTCTCGCTGGCAATATCATTTCCGACACTGCAGCCCACATTAATTACCAGGCCGTGCGCGCCCTCTGAATTCCACCCGACCGGGATGAGGTCGTAATCAGTCAGCGTAAATCCTACACCGACACTTGTGCCCCCGGATCCAAACAGCGCGAGCTGGCTGATTGTATTAACATCAAAAAGGAGAGAAATATAAAGCCTTTTCAGCTCGAAGTCATATCCCGACTTGAATTCGGCGCTGTCGAGCTTATCCCATGTCGATCCGTTATCATCACTTAACCAGGCATCCACTTCGTCACCGGGCCAGTCATGAACGACAAAACATGGTCTGATGAAATCGTAATGAATCCCAACTCCACGTTTGGGATCGAGTTTTATTCTTATCAGGTTATCCATGGCTTGGTTGGGTAAAATTATTAAAATGGCACATTCAATGTCCGAGCTATACGCTGACTACATAGGCACTCAATTTGTTATCGAAACCGCTGCCCACTAAAGACCCGGTGATCATATCCCCGGCATTAGTTGAACCGTCCAGTGGATCAGGATGTTGTAAATCATCACTCAAAGAGTCTCCTCGATTCTGGAAATCCGTTGAGTTTGTACAGTCGCCCCAACTTCCGTATAGGGAGAGCGCAAGAAGAAACTCCTGGTCGATGTCGGTGCGGTCATCCCAGAGAACCGATGTCCGGTAGATCCTGTTTGTGTTCCCCGAAATCCCGTAATTCGTAAGGCGGACCCTGTATGAAACCGTAATCCCATCGCCGGACAGATCATTTGCACCGCTGCCCGTATTGTTCGAGTAAAATCCAAACCAGAAAAGGTATGGGGGAGTATCCCGATCGAGATTAATATCCGGGTCGTCCGCTGGATCCATACGGTATGCGTCCTCATCCAGTTCCAATGTCGAACCGTAATTGTTTGTCAACGTCATGTTGCACGCGATCCGTCCCGATGGCCAGACATTCCATTGAACCCGGTAATCAAGGTCTGTAAACCCCGGTATCGAGCTGTTCCGTAGATATCCATCCTGGTTAATACTTACGAACCATGGGGTTTCGACAACGACGGAATTCTGGTATCCACCCGATGGATACAGGTAATCCCCGGTAATATCATCGCAATACAGGTACGGTCCCAGGAGTATGGGGGAAGCGATGCCAGGCTCTACGCATTCATGCCAGGTACTACCGGTTTTGTACTTAAAAGAGCTTATCCCGCAATGCTCCTTTGAAAAGACAACCGTAAATGATTCCGTCTCGACAGTTATGCTCAAGCTGTCAGTTGTCACGATGAATCCATCAGTCATTGGAATTTCCTTGTGCCACTTTCAAAAAATCTAGATCGTTGTTATTCTCGCCTGGAGGTTCGCGTGCCTTGGGTTCCCGCTTGGCGAATCGGACGCCTGCGTCACAATCTTCACCCAGAAACTGTCGGTATCATTCTGATCCATATTTCCGAACACAACATCCGACGTCCCGAACGTCCCGGGTGTGCCTGAGTTATCCGACGCGATCTGAACTCTTGACTTACCGTCTGAAATATAAATGTCAACCTCGTCATCCTCAGCAAGCCCGGTGTTGAACACCACCCACAAGCCTGTAGCCAGTTCATTCTCCGTGGTTCCGTCAGCGACAATATCCACCTCTACCGGATCGCCCCCTTCATAGGAGACATCCACTTTCGTTGTTGTCGCTTTCACCTTCACGTTGTACGTCCCGATCGCGGTGTTCAGCTGGTATTTACCCTCGTTGATCGCACGTATCGGCGTGTTCGTGGTATTGGTAAAATCTCCGTCGGGAAGTATCCTGATCCTCGCGTCGCTACCATCGGCATCTCCAATATTCTTGACCCAGAGATGTTTTGCCGACGATGAATTCCCGGCGACGATGATCCCGGGATTCCACCCGATATACACCTTCGCCTGGTAAGAATTGGATGTGTTGAGGTCCGCGACCGTCAGGCTGACTCCCGGGATTATGTAATTGACATCGTTCCCGTTCGTGGTGATACCTGTTTTTATGTATGATGTGCCGTCTTTCCGTGTGACCTGGCAATCCCACTCCGTATCGCCGGAATCATAGGTAAAATCCAGCGTCAACTCATCGGGAGGCGCGTTACCACCGCCCTGGTTTGGGGCTTCGATCACCGACGCACCCGTCAGCGGGACCAGCACTGTATTCTCATAGCGAATAAGCGTCTCTGTCGTGCATCCCGAGTTTTCATAGACTTTCAATTCTGCAGCCATTTATTTCTCCCGTTTCATCGGTTTCCTTTTTTTTTATTTTTTATGTTTGTTCTTAACTGACTACTACCAGCTCGATACGGAATGTAAACCCTTCGGTCACTCCGACAATCGGAATAGTTTCAAACGACCTGATTAATACATTCCGGTCGGTCGTTCCATCGTTAAATACATACATCGCACCTGTTAATTCACACGAATCATAAAGCGTCTCGATCGCGTTTCTCACTCCGGTCGTCATGTATTTTCCCCTGAGAACAATCGTTTCATCCCCGACCCCGACCACGTGGACCTTTCCGCGTCCAAGGGTCGCTTCACTCGTAACTGGAAGATCCAGGGTCCGATCCATTTTTTCCGGAACCGCATCGAAACTTGTCCCCCCCAGGCTGTACGTGATATTCGACATAACTTTTTCACCATCCGATCAAAGTAAAACGAGGATGTGTGACCCCGTTAATGCATCTTTCCTTACCGGTTTGGGAACACTCCAGGGTCAGGACTCACCCTCGCAGGCGATCTGAACCTCTTCCATCATCTCACCGCCGAGTTTTCCGTACACCACCCACTC
>DAOVJF010000343.1 GCA_030673355.1 Planctomycetota bacterium
AACGGGTGCCGTTGACAAGCTCAGTGAGACATCTCCATCCCCCAAGCCTTTAAAAATCTCGGGGTCGAACGTGCTTGTCGACGAAATTTACCAATAACGACTAATCGGGTGCCGTTGACAAGCTCAGTGAGACATCTCCATCCCGCAAGCCTTTAAATATCTACGGGACGAACGTGCTTGTCGACGTATATTTCAGAGACTCAAATTATCAATAATACCCAAACCTCGCATATTCAAGCGTACCGCCGTTATCGACCCAGATATGGATCTCCTGGTTCTCAGTATCGCAATCGAGCGCGAGTCCATCACCTGGCAATGAGGTCGGGTACCGTACAATCAGGTTGCCATCCTGGTCGAACAAGGCGACCTGCCATGTCGAATCGCCATTATCCTCCAGCACACAAAGATAGTTGCCGGTTGCGCCATCGATGTTTCCATACGCGTTAAGACAACTGATATCCACTGCGGTGCCTTGAAGTGCTGTATCTATTGTTGTTATCAACAGGGGGATAGGTCCATTTACAGAATTCTGGAAGACCTCTATACCCGGGTCGTCAGGGGGTCCTTCAAGGTAATAGTGGATGATGTCGTATGGTGGATTTAAACCCTGGGGATTGGTATCAATTGCGGTTTTGAACGATTCCAGATCTGATACTTCGCCATCGGCGTTGCCTGAATAATCAACCGGGAAATATGTTTCGTATTCCGTGAGTTTATCAAGGTCGTCATAAGGGAAGATAACCTTCGATTCATATCCGTCGGGAGTTTGTGAGAAGTCATATCCCCAGAACGCCCAGAGTTCGGGTTCGGGGCCGAATCCGAACTCGAAATCCCTGAACGGGCAATCCCACCAGAAGTTGCACATTGAAATATAACCGGTTTCATCGGTTACCCAGTATGATTCTCTTGTTTCATAGTCTTCAGGATCGTACTCGTTAAGGTCGGTACACTCGGAAGCAAGAAAAGTTATGCCGGATGCGGAAACCTCGATTGCGGTCATCATTTCAGGTCCGCCGAAAACATCGCCGGGCCAGTTATGATCCAGCAGGTAAAAGAAGGCCCCATCCGCCGAATAATCGAGCGGGTAGTAATAAACCTCGTAATTTCCCGGTGACATGTCGGAGTAGTAGTAGTACACTCCCGCGTAACCATTTGTATCATCGCCAACCACTGAGAAGTCCATGTTCGCAAGGGATGACGTGGGTGCTGGACCTGGTAATGGTCCATTATCGATAAGAACGAACCCACCGGTAATTTCAAACATTTCGACACCGACCCCGGGTATACCGCCGCATCCATTGGTTGCAACAACATCCCACAATCCTTTAGCGGCACCGGCAAGATCGAAATCCGCGGTCAGGTGATTGAAATCTACAAACTGGACATCGGTCCCGACAATATCCGGATTACCGGTTTTCGAGAGTCTTGCCGCCAGAGACGGGCCTTCCTCAAGTTCGGTTACCTCGATGCTGACATCATCCAGAGTTGACCCAACGTCTGCGGTATCGGGAGTTATACCGACGACTGAAGTTTGACAGTCGGGATCGGTGCCAACTGGAAGGTCGAATCGGAAGAAGCCTGCAAGTGGATCGTCGCCTGCGGAATTGGGCACTCCAAGGATATTTTTGTAATCATAACCCTCAAATTCGCAGATTATGACGAATTCATTTCCATCGACACCCATTATATGGTCGGCTGGTGTATTAACCTGCCAGGTTTCGTAATGAACGCCGCCCGGGATGGAGGATGTAATTTCTACCGGACTACTCAGTACGGTTGCTTCAACGATTACCTTGGTTGGCTGGATTGCCCACGACCAGGTATGGATATCAAGGATCAGGTCTCCACCCTTGTTGGTGTCATCTACATAATAAACGGTACTGTTGTTATCAACGCGACATCCAACGGTTTCAACCGTGTTGGAAGGATGGTGCTCGGGGTTCGGACCTTCCCAGTTCGCGATTATGGCGTATCCGAATTTTATGCCGGAAGCCGTTGGAAATCTCAGGTAGTGGTTCCTTGTGTTTGTTGCGCCTGCCGTAAATAAGCCGCTCATGTTGGTGGTTTCCAGAAAGTCCCAAACGTCGCCATCGGGGCTTAATCCATCGGCGTAATATTTATACGCGTTGAGGTTGGAATTGAGACTGTGTGTATAACCCGGTGTCGCGATAACTCCCTCTACATAACCGAATATGCCTGGGGTCTGAAATTCCGAAGCGTTGAACCATCGGGTATATCCATCCGGCATGCCGACCGGCCCACTATATGGATCGGGATAATAATGGTCAGGATCCAGCCCTAATTCGTAATCGTACTGGTGCATGTCAGCGCCGCCGATTTTGGGAAAGGCCAGCGACTGGTAATTCAGTGACAGGGAACCGGTGCCCATTATTATCCACCTGACATCGTACACGTTGTAATCGGTTAGGTCGGTAAACGGGTGGGTGATGCTGATATCGAGGTCGACATCGGCAAATTCCGGTGTAACAACCGCTCCGTGGAATTTGAATCCCAGATTGGTTGCTGGTTTGTTAATGAACTGGGTGATGTTTAATGTGAACGCGACATCCCTGTTCGCCACTACTTCCACGGTCTGGGTTTCAACATCGATATAGATGTCGCCGCAACCCCAAAGGTGCGTTTGTACATCCCCTTCGCGTGGATTGACCTGGGTTAATTCCGGACCGGTGTCGGGCGACATGGGGTTGTCGCCGCCCCCGGAACAGCCTAGTACCATGACTGTAGAAATTAGTATCATAGCCAAAAGAACTGACCATCGATTCATGAAGAGCCTCCACTATATAAATTCTATTTTCCTTGGTAATAAAAAACTGTAGTTCGCTATCTGCCTAGACGATTAAATTATCACAAATTATTGGAAAATTTGCAAATATCGTTGAGGGAAATTTCTGGATTACCGAAATCCCGGGCTACAAAAAAAAACCGTGCTGCGGATCGCAGCACGGTATTAAGTTCTATTTTAATCTGGTTTAGCTCGGGTAGTTAACGATACCCCTGGCCGCGAAGAATGGCTGCATCATACCTGTGCGATCGGCCTGCATCTGTGTCGGATTCCCTCCGACCTGTGCATACAGCCCCACAGAATGGCCATCTACCGTGACCACGATATAGATCGCCGCATCGTCCGTCAGGGTTCTCGATCGTGCACCCGCTCGGCCGTCGTGCCTCGCGAACGCTTTGCCGCCCGTGTTCAGTACTATCCATCCTGAGTCGGCGGTCGATGATCCTTTACCGAATCCGTTCAATGCGTCCTCGGCAGTACCGGAATCTTTCACACGGGTTTCAGAACTGCTGATCGAAACACTGCCATGTAGACCACCCTGGCCTGAGAATTCTCCGCCCATTGTGATTCCGATTGTCGATGAAACCGTATCGCCTGACTGTGCTCCGCCGGAGATATCGAACAGGGTGGTCCCATTGAAGATGGCCTGTGCGCGGTCAACTGCGTAAGCGTTGGAAATCCTGGTGCAGAGCGGACTCCAGAAGCCTACCCAGGTCCTTGCCCACATATTCGACTTGTAGATAGCTTCAGCTTCCGCGAGGGTATCCGGATTGTAATCGCAGTACGACTCATCGCCGATAACAAGACGGTAGGTGACTGCGTATTCGATAATGTCCAGGCCGTATCCAATCTCCGTGTAATCCCACGGTCCTGCCCAGCAGTTTACACTTACGCTTGCTTTTGGGGCAGCCACTGAGAGTGAATGTGCCGGGCCAAGTACAGACCTGAAATGCTTGTACGTGCCGTCATCATAACTTACGCTTGCGGGTGTGTTGTTGTTGCGTCGGGAGGTGAATGCTACCGTGACTTCGTATTTGCAGTCGTTTTCCCAGACAAACCAGCTTGCTTCCTGAACGCCCTGGGTCGTTCTGCCGACTGAATCTCCACTCTTGGAAAGGAAGAACATGTCCCACTCGTCATCCGTGATGGGATTGGGAAGTGTCATCAGAAGGTCAAATTCATCCGGGTCGAGG
>DAOVJF010000506.1 GCA_030673355.1 Planctomycetota bacterium
ATCTTTACCCTCACAAAAATCCTGAATCTTCCCAAACCCGATAAGCTTGTGGGTGAATGTTAAACCTCCTGACCTATTGCACTTCATCGCCTGATCTGTACCGGGATTCTTTCAAGTTGCAGACGCACTTCCTCATCCCAGTATCCGTTCGGAAAATACCTGCACAAAAAACCATTCACACCACCACTTGAATAATGTATATCCTCACCCTCCGGCGCGAAATTGACCGTAGTACCAAAATCACCGCCCATGTAAATATTTCCCGATTGATCTGTCGCGACACCCTGCCCCCTGTCGCTACCTGTTCCACCCATCGTACGTGCCCAGTAAAAAGTACCGCCCGAATTATATTTGCACAGGAAAATATCCGTGTTGCTGGAATATTCACCAGAAGTATTGATCCTGATATCGCCACCGCCGGTCGGGTTAAAATCCGCCGTCTGGTCGAATTTACCTGTTGAATACACATTACCCAGGCCGTCTGTGGCCACGTCCAGAGTTTCGGCGGTACCCCTTGCGTCAATGAACCTGATCCACTGGTAGTACCCGCTGCCGTTAAATTTCATCGTGTATCCACTCGTCCCTCCCGGGACACCTTCTGACGGCACCCTCGTTTGATTTTGCGCAAAATCAATGATTATTACCTCTGTTCCGCCGAGTGCCCCGCCTGCGTAAATTGAATTATCGTATGGATCGAACGCGACGCTGTTCACCGATCTAGTGCCTCCGGCCTGCCACATGGTCGTCCATGCGAAATTACCCTCGCTTGTATACTTGCATAAAAACCTGTTGCCCCCTGTACCATAATCCCCGGTAGAATATGGGGGTCCGGTTCCGCTTGTAAAAATTATGTGATACCCGTCAAACTCACCGACGACATAGACATTACCAAACTGATCGACATCAAGTGCATCCGCCTGTTCATATTCAGCATCCCCGCCAATCGTACGCGTCCACTCCACAAATCCACCAGGATTAAAGTTAATCAGGAAAGCGTCGGTGAAATTACTGGACTGGTGCCAGTCGGTTGCTGCCGACGGATCGAGATCGGCATTCCCGTGGAAATTTCCAAGCACATACACGTTACCGGGTGCCGCGAATTCCACATCGACAGCTTCATCATCCTCTGGGCCGCCCCATGCGACTGCCCATATGCAGTTGCCCCACGCGCTGACCTTGCATAAGAACGCATCATTTCCGCCACTGGAATTTAAAACCGAAGTACGTCCGGGTCTTGTGCTGAACCTGAAAGCCTCATTGAAATATCCTGCCACGTAAACATTTCCGTAATTATCGACTGTAACCCCCATCCCGGTTGCATAGTCATCATCAGACGCGCTGCCCCATGTTATCGCCCATTTGAAAGTTCCGCCTCTGTTGAATTTAGACAGGTACGCATATTCCGTAGCAACGGGCACCGTGAAATGGTACTCGTTGTTATTTTCATCGCCCGAAAAATTCATCTCCCTGTAAAATGAACCTGTGACATAAATATTTCCCTGATCGTCGGTAGCTATGTCTTTGACGTACGCTTTCCCATTTTCGTGGGTCCAGGTACGTGCCCATCCGCTTGGGGTAGTCAATTCGACACCGGGTCTTATATCCGGTCGCGCTTCAGGTGAAATATCGCCGGGCACATTGCCGCGTGTGTCGACTGAGAACTTCAACTGCTGCGACACGTCATTAATGGGATTGATATGCGTTGGCTTAAATAATCCTCCACCATTCAATCCGGTACAGCCGGTGATGAATATCGAGGCAAGAACTAGAATAATAACAGTTGGGTCAGCTTTGGGATATCGCTGCATGAGTCAATCCTCCTTCATCAATGGGGGAGTTTATCATAATTGAAGATCGATGGCCTATTACTCCGGGTCACACGCGTTCTACCAACATCCTTCGTGATCATTAACATCCTGTATCCCCCAGGAAATCTAAAACCTCCCAAAACCCGAAAAGCTTGTGGGTGAATGAGCCAGTCATAGATTTAGGATCATTTATTTATGCAAATCACCGTAGAACAGCACGGTAGTGCGTCCTTTCTACCAAGCGCAAACGCACTGCCGTGCTGTTCTACGGAGTTTACATATTTCCATCAATGCTTGATTTGGAGCTGGATTCTTCCATTCTCCAGTTGTATCTGCACTTGCTGACGCGCGTGCCTCCGATCGCGTGGCTCCGATCTCATATCAACTTCAATCCAAAATCGATATATGCTCCAACGCCAGTTGCAGTGCTTCGATTATATCCTCATCGTCCTCGATTTCGAGCCTTGAGTTTATCGCTCCGACCGCCTCATTCACCGCATCGAGTAAGTCTTCCTCAACATCCACCGCCCCCGGTGTGAGTCCTTCAAGGGGAATCGTACCCAGCGCAGCCGCGGCTTCATACCTTACCGATGGATTGTCGCTCCCGAGATATTCAACGATCGCATCGATCGATTC
>DAOVJF010000493.1 GCA_030673355.1 Planctomycetota bacterium
AGGCACATATTTAAGGGCGTTATCGTGGTTCTGGTACAAAATAATGCTGGGCGTAATGCTGGTCGTTACCGTTGTCTGTGCATTTATCCCGTTATTAAATATCCTGGCGTATGAATTTGCCGCGGTAGTCGGGCTGATCGTGAGCCATTTCACGGCAATCCTGGTAATAAGGGAAATCAACCTGATCCGTGAAGGCCTTTCTCACAGGAGTCCATTTTCAGAAGGACCGCACTCAAGACTGGTTGTCTGGGGAGTGATCCGTGGAGCTATGGCCAGTGTGGGATGGCTGATGCTGATCCCGCTGGCGGGAATGGTAATCCTCGATTTAATTTTATCGATACGGAACTGCGACCCATTAACAGGATTTATATTTTTTATAACAATTCCGGTTATAAGTTCAATTTTCGCAGGGGCTGTCGCGGTGTTCTGTTCACTGGTAACGCCAAATCGTTCCCGCGCCGGATGGTTATATTTCGCGATCCTGATCGTGTTTTTAATAAGGATGCTTCTGCGGTTCGGGGTGGGACATACGATCGGGCTGCACGGTCCTTTCATAGGGACACTGAACCTCCCGCTCTATTCCCAGGAAGCGAATCCTGATTTCGGATTCCTTTACTCGCGATTATTTGTGTTAATTTTTTCGGTATTCACAGTGAATTTAAGCATTCTCTTAGCCTGTGGAAAATTCCAGTATTACGGATTCAGAAATCTGTTTGGAAATTTCAGGAAAGTCGACAGTTTCATGCCTGAACTCCAGACGCTTGTGGTGACAGGAGTAATATTGATAGTGGGCTTTTACAATATGGGTCCGCTGGGGATAGAAATCACGCGAAATTACCTTGAACATGAACTCGATGGCGAAATCGTAACCGAGCATTTCATTATTAGATATCCAACGGGCGGCGAGGTCGAGGAGGATATCGAGCGGGTAGCGGAGCACCATGAGTATTATTACTGGTCGATTTACAACGAGATACAGACGGCACCGGATGGATTGATCCGGACGTACATTTATCCCGATCGCGATACAAAGACATTCCTTACCGGGGTGGGGTCGAGCGTCTATGCCAAACCCTGGACGGGGGAAATTCATGTCGAGTACAGCAGGAATAATATCCGGGCGTTAAAACACGAGCTTGTGCATGTTATATCAGCGCCGATGGGAGTACCATTTTTCGGATCATCGCTATTGGTCGGGTATGGGGAAGGGATCGCGGAGGGGCTGGAATGGAACACTGGAAATAATTTGACATACCATACATGGACCGCCGCGCTCCGTGAAGCCGACGATCCATATTATGAGGGACCATTTTTCCCGCGCGAGACCGCACCGGATAAATTATTTCCCGGGAACGCATCCGGGCTGTCCCTGGTTTTAAGCAATTTCAATCCGGGCGGATTCTACGAGGGCAGGATTACGATGAACTACTATGTAAGCGCCAGCCACACAAAATGGTTCATCGATACTTACGGAATCGACGCGTATAAAACCGCATATATCGCGAATGATACGGTTCGGGCCGCGGGGATAAATTCATCGGAAGCAACCGGGTTGTGGATGGATTACCTCGACCATGTCCCGTTGAAAATTGGGGAGATCGAATTTGCCAGGCTTGCGTTCGCGCCAAAGAAATTCACGGTACGGGTATGCGCTCACGAAACCGCGGAACATGAAAGACTCGCAGGGGAATTTATTCGCAGGAGGGACTGGGATTCGGCATACGAGGAATATTCAATTCTTTTAGATTTCTCACCGGAGAATATTCGCTATGCATACCAGCAGATTCGGATGCTTTATTTCGACGAAAGATACGATGCGGCATTACGAGGGATAGCGACGGTTGGGGAGTGGCCCAGTTCGGAAGGATGGGAAACCTACCTGTTACTTCTCGAGGGGGACATATACGCCCGTTCCGGTCAACTCGTAATGGCGCTTGAAGCGTACGAGGAAGCATATGATGAAGCCCTGGCGACCGACCATCGGGAGACTGCCGAAATGAGAATCGCGGTGCTTGAGTCTCCTGCGCTCGATGAATTCCTGGCCGCTTTCAGGGAGGAAAATAACGCGCGATGGCGGTATGAACGCGCGAGGGCTCTCGACGATGGCTGGCTGCCGATTTACAACGTTGCGGGCAGCCTGATCGGCGACCGGCTGTACGAGGAAGCGCAGGAACTGTATCTTGAATGTCTCTCGCTCGATCCGGAATTCCAGTTTGTAAAACGAAACTGCCTTTACAACCTTGGCGTGTGCGCATACAGGGCAGGGGAATACTCGCTTGCCGGGGAGAATTTCCTGGAGGCTTATAATATCGCTGAAAGCTTGTATGTCGAATCTCATCCGAGCTGGGACCGTGTGATCCCGCTGGACCGTCTCGATGTCTGGGCAGCATCGGCATCGGACTGGATCAAGAGATGCGAGTGGCGCCAGGACTGGCCGGGGATTTCAAGTCAGGACGACGGCTGAATCGACTCCAAACTCGTCACGATCATTCATCCACAAGCTCCGCACGACGAATTAAGAGTGGGCTTCGTTGGGGGGTCGCTTGTGAATGGCACCCGG
>DAOVJF010000462.1 GCA_030673355.1 Planctomycetota bacterium
AAAGAAAAAATCGATTCACTGCTTGTTGTCAGGCTTAAAAGCGACCTTTCCAGCTATAGCCTCGACTTACGGAGAAGGGTGGTTGTTTCGGAGATCAAAAATTCCGGTTACTGCCGGTTGCTTGTTAATCTCAGCGAGGTTGATTACATTACATCGGGGGACATCGGTGTGTTTGTCCAGCTTTATCATTATCTTGATGCGGCCAGCGGGGAATCCGGTTCCTCCGAGCCGGTGGTTTTCGGTCTGTCAAATCTGGATTCTTTTGTGCTTGATATAATCCATATGACCCGACTCGATACTGTTTTCAAAATTTACAAAACAGAAGAGGAAGCGATTAAGGACCTCACAAGTGAAAAGTAATCCACAACAATTCAAGCCATATATTCTCTGCATTACCTTCCTGTTCGTGGTTTTTTCACTTACAGCCTGCCCTGCACCCGAAAACGGTGAGCCCGAATCTGATCCGGAAATCTACCTGGAAATTCCACCACTCAGCACCGAATTTACATACGTTGAAAGTTCTGTGGCATGGGAATTTCAATCACATCCCAGGGTTATGGCAGGCTCCGGAGGAAACCAGCAACCCGAACAAATTATTAATACCGTAGTGGGTCAAAACCTTCTGGATCTCGCTGATACATCAAAAATCCAGATGGCTTCCGATCCTGAGTATCACGAGGCTGTAGCGCCGCTCGCAGTAGCGTGGGGATATAAAATTACAGGGAATGAAGAGTACCTCGAATCGGTTCGGAATTCACTCGAATGGCTGATGGATTTTCCCAGGCTTGTTAAATATCCCGAAGGCGACAATATCGCGTTCCTGCAGCAGGCGATGGCTTTAAGTGGTGTATACGATCTGCTTTACGATGAATTTAATGAGGGTGAACGTACGGAAATTGAAACGGTGCTGAGGGATACGGTTTTTCATAATCTTGCGTACAAGGTTACCGAATACGATACGGAAATAAATTTCTGGGCGAATGACCCCGACACAAATTATTTCCTTATTTTCCATTCGACCGCCGGATTGATCGCGTTGGTCCTTGATGATATAGAACCCGATGCAAGGAATCTTGCCAACCACTGCTGGATGAGAGTGCAGGAGTCGATGCAGGCGATGGCCGATGAAAATGGCTGGCGGGAAGGGCTGACCTATCTTGATTTCTGCTGGGGGCAATCAGCTTTATATTTTCTCCTGGCTGTTGAGGGAAATTCAGACCTTAAGCCATTCGATGAACCCTGGTTTGAAGCAAGTTGTCGCTGGGCGAAGTGGGGAGCTTTACCTGACAGGGAAACAATCGCGTGCTTTGGGGATAACGAACCTGAGAATTATTCTGTTGGGAGTTATTTGTTCCGGGCTGGAATCCTGTGTGTAAATGAAGATTACCTGTGGGAAGCCGATGCCGCCAGCCATGTTCAGGAAATGGCTCTCGACCTCCCCTTGTTCGCAGCCATGTGCCTTGGACGATCTGCCGCCGTTATTACAGATGATGATTCTGTCACCGATCAGGAAATCTATACCGAGTTTTACCCGGACCTTAAATGGTACATCGGCAACCTGAGCGACGATCCCGGCTGGAATAATGGAATATCAACAGAATATTTTCCAGGCATAGAATGGGGATTTATAAGATCAAGAATGGAAACTGAAGTATGGAACGCTGAAGATGATTTTTACCTGGCTTTCAAATCGGGGGTGTCGGGATACGATCACAACCATCTCGACCAGGGTTCGATGATACTTGCGGCATATTCTGAGATCCTGCTTTCAGATCCCGGACGAGGGGGTCCGGACATCATACGGCAGGACCCTTACATTAACTGTCTTTTTGAAGCCGGACTCGGCCACAATACGCTTATCTTCGATGATGGCTGCTACATGGACCTCGGCCTCTTCCCCGATAACCCGGATTATTTCTCAGATAAGGGATCGATAACGTCTTACTTTGAGAACGATTCTTACATCCAATACACAACAGAAAACTCCGGACTGTATCCCACCGAACCCCTGGATACGTATAGAAGGACTTTTCTCTACATTAAACCCGGGGTGATCGACGGGTATGATCTCGGGGCGTTGATAATTGCGGACAGGGTCCTTCTCAGGACTGAAAAAATTCATTCATTTCTGTTTCACACTCCCGGCGAGGTCGAGTTGATTGAAACAGGAGTTGCGAAGCTGATAAATAACGGCGCAAGGCTGGAGTATTTTGGTTTCTGCACTATCCCGACCATCGATAAAGCCGAGAGACAGGAGACATCGATGGAATCGCGCGACTCAACGTGTTATTTCCGGACCACCGACACACTGTCCGCCGGCAGCGACTGGATACACGTGCTTGTGCCGAAACGTGTTGACGATCCCGATTCACCCCGGCCCGAATTCACAATGCACCCGTTTGATTTGACTGTCGAATGGGAAGGCTTTGAACTTAACCTGATTGTCAGGCCTGATGAGGGATGGGTAGTGGAAATTGAATGGCCGGTTGTTATTTCAAACTAATAAATGATGGATTAATAAAACCTCCCCACGGAGCCACAGCTCCGCTTCCATATATAATTAATACAATCACTCTCCATGTCCGGGTGCCGTTCACAAGCGACCCCCAACGAAGCCCACTCTGAGTTAGTCGTGCGGAGCTTGTGGACGAACGATTATCTCCCAATTCATAAAACCGGGGACACCTTCAACTCGTGGACGAGTGGAAAGGCGTCCCCAGTTTTTTTAGAATTATAGAAAAATTAATTATTTATAACCAAAAATAAATAAAACGATAAAATAAAACGATAAACCGTAGAACAGCACGGCAGTGCGTCGAATGGATTATTTTAAGGTGGGAG
>DAOVJF010000073.1 GCA_030673355.1 Planctomycetota bacterium
CGATATGGCTAAGAAAAAAGGTGGAAAAAGTAAAAAGAGCGCTCGAATGGTAGTGACCCTTGAATGCACTGAAGCAAGGAAAATCGGGGCAACGCCATCACGTTACACCACCACGAAAAACCGCCGCAATACTACCGAACGTCTGGAATTGAAAAAGTATAACCCGAATCTCAGAAGGCATACGATCCATAAGGAAATCAAGTAGAGTGATCGAGGAGAGCCAAAGTGGCTAAACCGAAACAGAAAATAAGGATTCGATTAAAAGCATACGATCATTATCTCCTGGACAAATCGGCGGCGAAGATTGTTGAGACCGCGAGACGGTCGGGCGCCGAAGTTGTTGGACCGGTTCCACTTCCCGTGAAAATACACAGGATATGTGTAAACCGGTCGCCGCACGTGGATAAAAAATCGCGCGAGCAGTTTGAGGTCCGGGTGCATAAGCGAATGATAGATATTCAGAAGCCTACACAGGAAACGGTTGATCAATTGACGCAATTGGAATTACCGAGTGGAGTGGACGCGGAGATACAAATTTGAAAACAGCCTGATACCGCCGTTATTTGAGGTGCGTCGGCAACCCAGGTGAGAATGATATGGCGCTGGAACTTCTAGGACATAAAGTTAAGATGGGGAACATTTTCCAGGATGATGGGAAACGAATCCCGGTTACCTTCATAGAATTGATTTCATTGACGGTAACTCAGGTCAAATCGAAAGACGGACCGGATAAATATTCAGCCATTCAGGTCGGATGGGATCCCGTTGAGGGACATAAACTGACCCGGCCCGAGGTTGGCCATCAGAAAAAAATTGACGGAAAGCCTCGAAAACGATTGACCGAGATGCTTGTCGATGATACATCGGGCTTTGAAATTAACCAGCAACTTGGGTGGGACATCCTTAAGGTCGGGGATATCATTGACGTGACGGGTACATCCAAGGGCCGTGGTTTTACCGGTGTTATGAAACGGTACGGTTTTCGCGGAGCACCCGCCAGCCATGGAACGAGCAAGACCCACAGGAAACCCATGTCGGCCGGAGCTACCGATGCCGCGAGAGTTTTCAAGGGCAAGAAGAATCCCGGACATATGGGTAATGAACGGGTGACGGTTAAAAACCTTGAGATAATGCTTCTCGATGAGGATAGCGGAATTATCGCCGTCAAAGGCTCGGTACCCGGACCCACCGGAATTCTGGTCAGGCTGAGACCTGTTAAAGGTGCGTGATGGGAATGACAAAAGTGTCTAAATTAAGCATATACAGCATTGATGGAAAGTCCAAGGGTAAAGTGACCGTTGATACTATTCCCGAGGATTTCAAGCCGGACGCGGTTCTGATAGCCCGGAGTCTTAAAAGACAGCGTGCCAATGCACGCCAGCCGATCGCTCACACGAAAACCCGCCCCGAGGTCCGTGGCGGCGGTCGCAAACCGTTCCGTCAGAAAGGTCTCGGTCGCGCACGGGCTGGATCGATCCGTTCGATCATCTGGGTTGGCGGTGGAGTTGCGTTCGGTCCAAGAAAAAATAAGAACTTTACGATCGGCATGAACAAGAAGGAGAGGAGAGCCGCCCTTCGACACCTTATCTGGTCGAAGATTCAGGATGGCGACTGGCTCCTTTTCGGCGATCTCGGACTTGAGGACCCATCCACGAAGAAAGGTAAAGCTTTTATTGAAGCCCTTGATCGAGAAGGTAAATTCCTTGTCGTGGTTCCGCGTGATGGTGAATTCGATATTGTCCGGAAGAGTCTCAGGAATCTCCCATATGTTTCAATTCTGACTCCTGAGCGGTTGAATACATATGATCTTTTGAATTGCGGTACGGTTTTGGTACACGAAGCGGCTTTCGAGACTGTCCGCGAGACATGGCAGGTATAACGAGATGGAAACTTACAGAGTACTGGTC
This sequence comes from Planctomycetota bacterium, assembly GCA_030673355.1. GTDB lineage: Bacteria > JAJVIF01 > JAJVIF01 > JAPKYR01 > JAPKYR01 > JAPKYR01. The sequence continues at coordinate 1,908 of DAOVJF010000073.1, forward strand.
AGACCACTGGTCACGGAGAAAACAAACCTTGGCCCGCAGGACGGGAAGTACACGTTCGTCGTGAATAAACATGCGTCGAAAGACCAGATCAAGGCCGCGGTAGAGGATCAGTTTAATGTAACGGTCATTTCGGTCAATACTGCCAATTTCCGCGGCAAATCCAAATCGCGTAACTTACGTATAAAAGGCAAACGTCCGGACTGGAAAAAAGCCGTCGTGACCCTGGCGTCCGGAGATACAATCGCTGAGCTGTATGAAGATCTGGGATGATAATAAATTTGACTTGAAAAATTACGCCATAAGGCGGCATAGACAATGCCAGTTAAGAAATACAAACCATATACTCCATCCAGGCGATTCATGACGACACTCGTGAACCCGGAACTGGAGAAAAAAAATAAACCTGAGAAAACCCTTGTAAGAGGCAAGGGTAAATCCGCCGGCAGGAACAACCACGGTCGGATCACGCTTCGTCACAGGGGTGGCGGTCATAAGAGGAAAAACAGGCAGATTGATTTCCTTCGCGATAAACAAGGGGTACCCGGCATAGTCAAGCGGCTTGAATACGATCCCGGCCGGAGCGCGAATATCGCACTGATTTTCTATAAAGACGGGGAGAAGAGATACATCCTTGCTCCTGAAGGGCTCAAGCGCGGCGATGAAGTGGTAGCGGGACCCGATGCGCCGATCGCTGTTGGAAATGCGCTTCCCCTGCACAAGCTGCCACTCGGTACTGAAATTCATAATATCGAACTAATTCCCGGCCAGGGTGGAAAAGTCGCCCGAGGCGCCGGGATTAACGCTCAGCTTCTTGCGAAAGAAGGCAGATGGGCGCAGATCAGGATGCCGTCCGGTGAACTCAGGCGTTTTAACATCGAATGTTACGCCACTGTAGGAGTTGTCGGGAATTTCCTTCATGAGACCATTGAAATAGGCAAGGCCGGACGCAATCGATGGCTTGGGAAAAGGCCGCATGTAAGGGGGACAGTCATGAACCCTTGCGATCATCCTCACGGTGGTGGCGAAGGAAAATCGAATTCAGGACGTCCACCGTGTTCACCATGGGGTGTACAGGCCAAGGGTTTCAGAACCCGAAGCAAACGCAATCCAACCGACAAGTTTATTATCCGCCGTCGCGGGAAGAAACGGAGTGGTTAACGGAGAATTTGAACCTGGAATAAACAGGAAAAACAATGTCAAGATCGAGTAAAAAAGGACCCTATGTCGACGCCAAACTGTTCAAGAAGATTGAGTTGATGAATAATGGCGGCGAGAAGAAAGTAATCCGAACCTGGGCACGTGCCTGTACGATCGTTCCCGAGTTCATCGGCCATACGATTGCGGTTCATGACGGCCGTAAGCATCTGCCGATCTACATCACGGAGTCGATGGTCGGCCACAAACTTGGCGAGTTCGCCCCGAGCCGGATTTTCCGCGGCCACGGCGGAAAACATGCCAGGTCAAAGACTGGCAAGAAGGGATGATGAAACGGACCGGATTATGTCCGGTCAGGAGTAAAGAATGGAAGTTAAGGCTACCAGCAAATTTGTTCGCGGATCGGAACTTAAATTCCGACGCCTACTTAAACTGATCCGTGGAAAGGACGCTCAGCAGGCTCTGAATATACTGGATCACCTGCCAAGTCCTAACGCAAAGGTTTTATATAAAATACTCCATTCAGCAATTGCCAATGCCGATCATAATAACTCGATCCCGGTCGAGCAGTTGGTGGTCACGAAGGCATGGGCGGATGGTGGACCAATTATGAAGAGATTTCGGCCCAGGGCAAGGGGACGCGCGTTCCCGATCCACAAGAAACTCAGTCATGTAACTATTGTTGTCGGGTCGAAGGGAGAAGAAGAATAATGGGTCAGAAGGTACATCCAACAGGTTTCAGGCTCGGGATATCCAAGAAATGGGATGCGAACTGGTATGCTCCCAGGAAGGCTTTCCCCGGCGTGCTGTATGAGGACCTGATTTTAAGAAGGGAACTGAAGAGAATGTTCCGCAACGGTGCAGTCGATCGTATTATCACCGAACGCGATCCCGGCCGTGTAAAGATCGTTATTTACACATCCAGGCCAGGTATCATCATCGGCTCAGGCGGCAGCAATATCGAACGAGTACGGAAAGCACTGCAGAAGATGGTCAAAAGCCAGGTGCTTATTAATATCCAGTCGGTGGACCGTCCGGATTTGTCGGCGGCCCTCAATGCGCAGTCTGTCGCGACCCAGCTTGAACAGCGAAAAAGATTCAGGCGTGTTTGCAAACAGACAATCAGCCGTATCATGAAAAACAAGGCGCTCGGTGTAAAAATTAGGATCAAGGGTCGTCTCGATGGCTCAGAGATGGCGCGGATGGAAACGTTCCGCGAGGGCCGGGTACCGCTTCATACACTTCGTGCCGATATCGACTATGCCTATGAAATGGCCAGGACGACGTATGGAATAATCGGAGTCAAGGTTTGGATTTATCGTGGTGATCTCCCAACAAACCTAGGTGGTTACAAAAGTTAAGAATTCAACCAGGAACCAGAGCGATGCTTCAACCGAAAAGAACGAAACATAGAAAAGTCCACCGGAGATATCCCCGAGGTGTGGCCCGCAAGGGAAACAAAATCTCATTCGGGCAATACGGACTACAGTCTCTTAGCGGACACTGGGTGACGGCAAGGCAGATCGAGGCGGCTCGTATCGCGATGACCCGTCACATCAAGCGTGGCGGCAAGGTCTGGATCCGAATTTTCCCACACCTGTCAATTACCACGAAGCCCGCTGAAACCAGGATGGGTAAAGGTAAGGGAAATCCCGACCACTGGGTCGCGGTCGTAAAAGCCGGGACCGTCATGTTTGAAATCGGCGGGGTTACGGAAGTGATGGCGAAGGAAGCGATGCGCCTGGCTGGACACAAGCTTCCGATGAAAACCAGGTTTTTGAAGCGTTTATAGTATTGGAATAATGGAGATGGACTGAGATGAAATCCAGAGATCAGATAGAAGAAATTAAGGATATGAATGAACTGGAACTTAACGAAAAGTACAGGGAACTCATGAAAGAGCTGTTCAATCTCCGTTTCCAGGGCGCGACAGCGCAGTTATCATCACCGGCGCGTTTCACCCAGGTAAGGCGTGAGATTGCAAGGCTGAAAACAATCGCGAAACAGAGATTGATTAGAATACGCTGAGGTAAATATGAACGAAGCGAAAGAAAATACGGATATAAAGGCACCGGTGCGCCGCACTCTCAAGGGTCGGGTGGTTTCGGACAAGATGGATAAAACCATAGTCGTGGCAGTGGACCGCAAGAAGAAGCACCCGCTGTACACCAAGGTTATTAAGCGAACCAAAAAATACCTGGCCCATGACTACAAGGGAGAAGCCGGCGTGGGTGATGTTGTTTTACTGGAAGAGACAAGACCGCTTTCAAAGCGTAAATGCTGGCGTCTTGTCGAGATTCTCGAAAAAGCGCGTTAGTCCGGGACGAATAATGAAAGTCGGACTGAATCTGAAAAAAGGACTTTGAGACAATGATCCAGCAGGAAAGCCGCCTGAAAGTAGCAGATAACTCGGGCGCAAAAGAAATATTGTGTATACGAGTGCTTGGTGGATCGGGCCGGCGATACGCCCGAATCGGCGATGTGATAGTAGCGACTGTTAAAAAGGCGATCCCGCACGGTACAGTAAAAAAGGGCAGCAAGGTTAAAGCTGTCATTATACGGACGCACAAGGAGCAATCGAGGTCGGATGGCAGCAGGATTCGTTTCGATGACAACGCGGCTGTTATTCTCGGACCCGACGACAAGAATCCTGTTGGAACGCGTGTTTTCGGCCCTGTCGGTCGGGAACTCCGCGAAAAAAGTTCATGAAAATCGTGTCACTGGCTCCCGAGGTGCTTTGATACGAAAGGAAGTAAATTGTAATGGTTGCGACAAGGAATAAAAGAAAAGCCGATCAGACCGCGAAGCTCCGGATCAAAAAGGACGATGAGGTATACGTTCTTGTGGGTAAGGATCGCGGTGCGAGTGGAAAAGTTCTCGAGGTTGATCCTGTAAGAATGCGGGTGACGATCGAGGGTATCAATTTAATGAAAAGGCACCGCAGAGAGTCGAAGCAAACCGGTGGCGGCGGAATAACCGATATTCCAGCTCCTGTCCATGTTAGCAACCTCGTTGTGGTTTGCCCGCACTGCAAGGCGCACACGAGGCCGAAAAAAAGAACGGTCGAGAAAACCCGTGAAGGACGGACCAAGAGATATCACGTAAGGGCCTGCCGTTCATGTGATGAGGCACTCGACCTTATATAAACGCGCAAGTATTCGGCAAGAGGAATTATAGAGATGGCCGACAAGGATAAAGAAAAAATCAAAAAGCCCAAGGAATCGACCCCGAAGGGTAAGAAGAAGGGCAAGAAAGAGGGATCAGGCCCTGAACGACCCCTCAGAACGGCGCAATCGAGGCTCTGGAAACAATTCCGTGAGGAGATTGTACAGACCCTCATGAAGGAATTTGGCTGGAACAATTCCCATCAGGTCCCGAAACTCGACAAGGTTGTCGTCAACATGGGTGTCGGCGAAGCCTCGAGGGATATCAAGGTGCTTGAATCGGCGGTAAGGGATCTTGAGATTATCTCCAGCCAGAAACCCATGATCAAGAGGGCCAGGAAATCCGTAGCCGCCTACAAACTCAGGGTCGGAATGCCGGTGGGAACATCGGTGACCATCCGCGGCAACAGGATGTATGAATTCCTGGATAAGCTGTTCAACATTGCGATGCCAAGGGTAAGGGACTTTCAGGGCCTTAACCCGAATTCATTTGATGGGACCGGAAATTTCACATTCGGGATTCGTGAACAGCTTGTTTTCCCGGAGATCGACTACGATGAAGTGGACCGTGTACGCGGTATGGATATAACGATAGTAACGACATCCAAGAATGATTTGCACGCATATGCTCTGCTTCGTGAACTGGGTTGTCCGTTCAAAAAGGAACGAGAGCCTATTTTGAAGCAGGCTGGCGAGGAAAAATAAATGGCAAAGAAAAGTGTACTGGCACGGAATGAACGCAGAAAGGGACATTCGACCCGGTATAAAAACCGGTGCAAGATCTGCGGGCGTGGACGTGCTTATCTGAGGCGTTTTGGTTTATGTCGTATTTGCTTTCGTCAGCTCTATCATGAAGGTGTTATTCCCGGAGTGAGGAAAGCGAGTTGGTAAGGAGAATGTTTAAAACGATGTTACGGCAATGGATTTGTGAAATAAGGAAAAAGAGGAGCAGAGAAAACTTATGGTCATGACCGATCCTATCGCGGATATGCTGACCCGGCTCCGCAACGCGACGATGATTTACAACAAGACCTGCGACGTCCCGTTTTCGAATTTCAAAAAGGCGATTGCGAACGTACTGAAGCAGGAAGGGTTTATACTCGGTTACGACATCCGCCTGGTAAACAATCGGAAGATGCTCCGATTCTACCTGAAGTACGCAACCGAGAAGGATCCGATCATCAAGGGTATCAGGCGCGAAAGCAAGCCTGGCCGCCGTAAGTATGTCGGCCATAACGAAATCCCATACGTTTACGATGGGCTCGGTGTGAATATTCTTTCAACGTCGAAAGGTCTTATGACCGGATTGGAAGCCAAGAAACGGAAATTGGGAGGTGAGCTGATCTGCTCGGTCTGGTAGGCCGTGTAAGGATCGATCGCCATGTCTCGTATAGGCAAATTACCTATCCCGATTCCCGACGGAACCACTGTCAACGTTAAAGGGCTGGATGTCCAGGCCAAGGGAAAGAACGGTGTTCTTAATGTTACCGTTAATGACACCGTTACAGTGGAAGTTGAGGACGGAAAACTGATCGTAAAAAGCGCGACCAATCTTAAGGAACATCGCAAGTACCACGGGCTTTACCGTGCGCTCCTTAACAATATTGTTGTAGGGGTCAGCGAAGGATTTACAAGGAAACTCGAACTCGTTGGAGTTGGATACCGCGCCTCGGTAAAGGGTAAGGATCTCGTTCTCGAGGTTGGTTACTCGAATCCGAGGAGACTCACGATTCCCGATGGAATAGATGCTAAATGTGAAAAACCAACCCAGATCACACTCTGGGGAATTGACAAGCAAGAGGTCGGACAGTTCGCCGCTATCGTGCGTGAAACCAGGCCTCCGGAACCTTACAAGGGTAAGGGAATTCGTTACGCGGGCGAACAAGTAAGGCGTAAAGCCGGTAAGACTAGTGTAATTGGACAGGGTCCATAACCCGGTGAGATAAATCATGGATGCAGCGAAAAAACGCAAACTGAGACTACGAAGACACCGACGCTTGAGAAAGAAGGTTATCGGAACATCCGAACGACCCAGGCTTGCTGTTTTCAAGAGCCTGAAGCATTTCTACGCTCAGGCGATTGATGATATCAGCGGTCACACACTCGCATCGGCAAGTAGTTTGACTCCCGATCTCAAGGAAGCCGGCGGGGATTTGAAAACTGCCGTTGCCGTGGGTGAGCAGATGGCCGTAAAATGCAAGGAAGCCGGTATAAATACCGTTGTTTTCGATCATGGCGGATTTGGATACCTCGGTAAGATCAAGGCATTTGCCGAAACCCTTAGAAAGAAAGGACTGGAGTTCTAGGAGAAAATTTGTGACACATCAAGAATCAACAGATAACGCGGAAGAAACGGCACGGAATGTCCAGGCGGATGAGCCTGGAATAGTCGAGATCATCGAGGTCGAAGAGGTTACCGAACCCGCACAGCCTGTCGACAGGGTAATTCATATCAACCGTGTCGCGAAGGTTGTCAAGGGTGGCCGCAAGTTCCATTTTACGGCACTGGTGACCATGGGCGACGGCCAGGGCAGGGTCGGGCTCGGTTACGGCAAGGCTGGCGACGTTCTTGGCGCGATCAAGAAAGGGCAGGACCAGGCGAAAAAAAGCATGGTCAATATTCCTATCGAGAAGGGTACCATTCCGCACTCGATCAAGAAAAAATATGGCGCGGCGGTCGTTTTCCTGAAGCCCGCGAGCGAGGGAACCGGAGTTATCGCCGGAGGCCCGGTGCGCGCGATACTTGAGGTTGCCGGAGTGCATAACGTTCTCGCGAAGTCGCTTGGCCGCACTACAACTAAAATCAATATCGCGCGTGCGACTTTCGAGGCATTGAAGGAACTCAGGCCCCTGAAAGAGGTCCGGGCTCGCAGGAAAGCCTCGAGTGAGATGTAATTGAATTATGAGGATAGAAAAATGAAACTTTCGGAACTCCCAAAAGATCCGGCTACAAAGAAAAAGCGAAACCGAAAGGGCCGCGGGATTGCCGCAGGCCAGGGGCGATACTGCGGCAGAGGCCGTAACGGTCAGAAGTCCCGGTCGGGCGGAGCAAAACCTTACCCGTTTGCCGGCGGCGCCCTTCCACTTTACAGGCGGATTCCGAAAATCG
>DAOVJF010000058.1 GCA_030673355.1 Planctomycetota bacterium
ACAAACCAAAATGAACTGGTACAATACTGTCAAAATCTGACAAAAAAAGTCGATCTTTTACAAGAAAAGTTTTTTAGATTATTACAACCGGGGAAAAAGTGCTTCGGTTTTTTTGTTTTGCTTGATTTGTCCCAAAATTTTATCCGCCGTCTCCGGCATAAATGGTTTTAATAAATTGGCAATTTCTTTGATAGAAATAAGCAGGTCCGAAATTACTTCTTTAAACTTTTTTTCATTATTCTCTTGCAATTCCCATGGCTTGTTTTCCTCAATAAACTCATCGCAAGCAGAGATTAATTTCCAAATTTCTTCCAACGCTTCGTTGAATTTGATATCTCCAAGCGCTTTTTTGTAATTTTCTTTTGTTGATTTGATTTGTTGAGTTAGATTGTCATTCTGAGCAGGTCCTTCACTTCGTTCAGGATAAACTCCGAATCCCGTGGATATTTTATGAGATTCTTCACTATCGTTCAGAATGACGCCAGATTTCTCCGCTAAGGTTAAAACGCGGCTGACTAAATTACCCAAACCATTGGCCAAATCCGCGTTATACCTTTCTTCAAATCGTTCAAAATTGAAATCGCCGTCTTCGGTGCTTGAAAACTCCCTTAAAAGAAAATAGCGGGTTGCTTCGGCTCCGTATTTTTCAACCACCTCAAACGGGTCAACAACATTGCCTATGGATTTAGACATTTTTTGCCCTCCTGAAGTCAAATAACCGTGAACAAAAATCTTTTTAGGCAATGGCAGTTTTGCCGATAAAAGCATCGCCGGCCATAAAAGCGCGTGAAATCGCAGAATATCTTTGCCAACGCAATGAAGAGCTGCTGGCCAATATTTTTTGAATTTTTCGCCGTCATCGCCATACGTGATCGATGCTTTGTCGGGAAGCGTATGAGAAAGTTTAACAAGATATCGGACCACCTCATTGGCTTTCCTGAACGGTATTAAATAGCGGAGATGTTCATTGATGGGGAATATCGCTATCGACCGTCCGTTATGCTCTGTTCGATAGTAACCCCACACCGGGTGTTCATCCGGGGAGGGTAGCCCGGCGCGAAACTGGCTGTCATCGAGAAAAGTAAACCTGATACCCGCTTCCGACAATCGCCCGGCAAGCGACGGTTCCCAGATTCGTTCTGTGGTCCAGCTTCCTGATGGTTCGACACCAAACCGGGTTTTAAGGAACTCCCGCATTAGTTTGAACTGGAACCTGCACGCTTTCTCGTCGATCAGCGGCTGGATAGGTTCCCACATCCCGCCGGAAATGAATTCGAGACGTCCAACTGAATGTTCCTCTCGCAGGATGTCGAGGTATCCGGGTTCTTCCTGTTCCAGCCATTCCCAAAGGCAGCCCGATGAGTGAAGCGCCCACTTGATTCCCGGGTGTTTCCGGACAACGTCCAGGAAGGGTTTGTACGCGGTTTCATATGCTTCTCGGAAAACATCCGAGAGGTTCCCGAGAGGCTGGTGGTTATGTATGACAAGGTGAAGGTGGAGCATTTTATTTCCTTTCCCTGGAACAATGGGATATGGACGGAGTAATTCCGGGATAAATTTCTCCGGCTACTCCCGCCACAATCCTGCAAGGTATCTTTCGTCAGGTACAGTGACTGAAATCGTCCCGAAAAGCGGACACCGGTCGGTTCTTTGCTTGTCCCTCATGATAAAAACGGCCAGGCTGATTGTGGATTTCTGCGAAGCGCCAAGAGATTTCACCGGCACGCAAAGTTCAACAATTTCAACCACCGCGCCGGTTGTATGAGTTTCGATATGATATCGATTCGATTCGGGATCGAGACGGTAAAGCCTGAGGTCGGCCTGCGCGTTTTCAGCAAGGTCAACCGCGATATTTATTTCATCCGGTTTCAGAACACGTATTATCAGAACATCGGTGTCCTCGATATCCTCCCAGTCGATATCGATTCTTAAATAAAGGCTCTCAGGATTTGCGCTGAAGTAAACGTCCTTAATAGGACCGGGTTTCTCCCTTGCCATAAGGCCTTCCAGGTCGCTGGCGTGAAGATGTCCTGCCCCCGACCACTCATAGAACGTCGTGATCTTCCCATCGATTAAAGGCCGGATCACGTCCAGTGGGGATTTCACATGGATGTTGTCGACCGGGAGTTTCGGATCGACCGGGACGAGGATTTCGACCGGAACATCAAGGTCCATCAGCTCGTAGGCTCTTCTGATCCGACTTCGGAATATTATATCGAATACATAATCCAGCGGGGTATGGAACGGTTCTCCGTACCACCAGAACCAGTCGGAACTTTCCACAACCCACAGTTGCTCAAGGACCTTCCTTCTCTTATCGGATCCGATTTCATCTTCGGCATCGTCCGGGAGTGGATAAACCTCATCGAGTTTCGCACGGGCATCGGCGAGTATTCGCCATGCGTCCCGGTCTTCCTGGCATCCGATCCAGATATCGAAATTTCCTCCGATCCAGCTTCCCGCGCCAAGTTGATAAATACGTTTTTCAGCCGGGAATTCTTCAAGGTATTCGGTCGGCGTGGTGGTTTTAACGTATTTATTATTTTCTAATGCCCTGGCTAAACCCTTCAGGAAACCTTCACCACCGTCCGGGTAATGCTCCCACGGATTTTCACCATCGCAGACAAGTGTCACGAGGGCCGGTGGGCCTTTCTGGTTGTGCCCACTCGCGATATTTTCGAGATTTTTAACCAGTTCACTCACAGCCTCTCCAGGTTTTTTCCACGAATACTGGAACCCGATATCATCGGATAAACCACGGTTACGGAAGCAACATGTAAGTGACGGTAAATCCTCTTTACCGATTAACCAGGGCGCCATGGTGTCCGCGTTTTCAGGCACCTTTGTACCGGTAGACGATTCATGGAGCAGTGCTTCATCGGCTGCGATCCATTTGATCCCCGACTCCTGGATCAGTTCTACCGTATCCTGGCTTATGGAACCCTCGCTCGGCCACATTCCATTGGGACGGTGGCCAAACATTTTCTCAAAGCTTTCAATGGCCATTTTAATCTGACGGTGGGCATCCATGGGATATCTGAATTCCGGAATATCCGGATGCGTGTCATGCCTGACCCGGCTGTCTATTAATAGAGGAAGGATCGGGTGGTAGTAGGGCGTGCATGTCAATTCGATACCGCCCTTACTTTCAATTCGTGCCTGCAACGGGATGATTTCCTTCAGGTTCTCCTGGAGCTTGTCGAGAATAAGCAGCTTATGTTCGTGGGTAAACCCCTGCTCTTTTTCGATAAATGCCTGGAGTTCAGGATCCTCCCTGAGTGTGAACCCGCACCAGGCGAGGAGGAACAGGACGATAAGGTCGCGAATGTCGGATCGCCTGAATCTTGCCCTGACATATTGGAGGTCAATACCGGTAATATCGATTCCCCGTTTTAAAAGGAGCTGGTTGTATCTCTGGTTCGGTTTTACATGGACGTCCCAGTTTATAAAGAAACAGTGCCTGAGAATAAAATCCTTTTCGCTGTCGTTCAGGTCGGTAGTATGTTTACGCGCGAGTTCGAAGAAATGGTCTTTTTCGGGATTTTCTGCTAGATCGGTTATCTGATCCAGCAGTATCGGGCTGAAATTGATTGTCTGTTTGAAATACGGGTAAAGCTCGGATACTTTTGTAACGTCAATGTAACCACGCGCGGCGTGAAGCCTGGTCCACGGGAGGAGATGCGTGCCGGTTGAAGGATTACGGTAGTCCGGTTGATGCATGTGCCAGATTAAAGCGAGTCTGACTTCTTTCGACATTGAACCCTCTTCATTACCCCTCTCGTAACTCCCCTAAAACTCAAGGAATGCGAAATTAGAGGTAAAATGCTTTAAGTTGTTTGTATAATTTGAATTAAACAACTTCTCTAAGATACCGGGCAGCGTCCTCGGGAGTAGTCGGGTTGATGTAGAAACCCGTGCCCCATTCAAATCCCGCGGTTTTCGTCAGCCTTGGGAACATCTCTATATGCCAGTGATAATGGGCATACCCGTACGGAAAATCCTGTTCGAGGGCATGTTCACTTGGTGTTGTATGGATCACGTAATTGTAATGAACATCGCCAAGGGTTTTTTTATACTTGGCAACCAGCCGGCCCATGACCCCCGCGAGGTCCCTGAGCTCATCATCGGATGTCTGCGTGTAATCGGCCTGGTGGCGTGTTGGAAGAATCCAGATTCCGAACGGCTGGGCGGAAGCGAACGGGGAAATGGCGATGAAATGATTACTCATCATCACAACGCGGTCTTCCAGCATCTGTTCCTGATCGATGATGTCGCAGAAAAGACACCGTTTCTTAAGGCGGTAATGCTGCTGGGTGCCCTGGAGTTCTTCGACCACCCGTTTGGGGATAATTGGCGTCGCGATGATCTGGGAGTGCGGATGCGCGAGGCTGGCCCCGGCCCGTGTTCCGTAATTCCGGAAAACCAGGATATATTCGAAACGTTCATCGCGCGAGAGATCGATGATCCGTTCGCGGTACGCCCTGTAGACCGGAAAATTTGCTTCAACAGTCCTGCCATCGAGGTCCTTGTAATGATCCTGGTTCTCGATAACGACCTCATGGGCGCCGACTCCATTCATTTTATCATAGAGCCCGACACCTTTACGTCCGAGCTGCCCTTCGATTCTCAATGCAGGGAACTTGTTGGGGATAACCCTCAGTTTCCACCCGGAGCTGTCCGGCTGACTGCCCGCGGCCCTAACGGATGCTACCTCGGGTGGGGTCATCTCCTCATTTCCAGGGCAGAAAGGGCAGTTGGCAGGATTGCCCTTGTCGCCCTCAGATTCATTGATCGAAAGGTCGCTTGGACGTTTACCCCTCTCGGTGGCGATTATCACCCATCGGCCAAGCACCGGGTCTCTCCGTAGTTCTGGCATTTATGGCGTCCCTCAACAGTGTATTGTATTGCGTGATAATTCTAACATAAACACCGACATACGAAAGGTCTATGTCAGAACTCCCGTAATAATGTCGTGATTACCCTGTATCCTTGCGACTGGAAAGTGATAATAAATTACCGCAATCTGATTAAATTGTTGAATAACAGTAGCCCGGCCGTCAGGGAGGGCACTATTGGTGGATAACAGCAGCCGTGCACCACCGGTTTTACTCGCCAACCTGATCTTTCTTGAATTTCCTCGAAAACCAGTTGATTAAATTATCGAACAGGGCGTAAACGACAGGTACTACGATCAGGGTTAAGAGAGTACTTGTGAGGAGCCCCCCGATAACGGCAACGGCCATCGGAGCCCTCATCTCAACACCTGCACCCCCGCCCAGCATCAGGGCGACAGGAAGCATTCCGAAAATTGTCGAAAACGTCGTCATCAGGACAGGCCGCAGCCTTACCGGACCCGCGGTCAGCAACGCTTCGGTTACATCCATACCGCGACCGCGCAACTGGTTGGTAAACTCGACCACAAGAATCGCGTTTTTGGTCACCAGGCCCATCAGCATGATAATTCCCATCAGGCTGAAAATATTGACTGTCATATTAGCGAGGAATAACAATCCGAACGCGCCTACGAACGATAACGGCACACTGCTCATGATTGTAACCGGATGCACCAGGTGATTGAATTGCGACGCGAGTATCATGTAGATCAGGACAATTGCGAGTATCAGTGCAAACGCCATCGATTCGAAGCTTTCCATCATGATATCGGCTTCACCGGTTGTCGCGATTGAAATACCAATCGGGAGGTCTGGTTCAATTTCGGTTTCCGTATAGTTCACCGCGTCGCCAAGAACAACGCCGTCGTTCATGTTCGCCTGGATCATAACCGACCGGAGCTTGTTTGAATGGCTGATTTCAGCCTCTCCCGATGTCACAATCACATCCGCGAAACTCCCGACTGGGACAGCAATTGAGTCCTTGCCAGGTGTATTAACAATCAGGCTCCGAAGATCGTCGGGACGATCGCGATAAGGTTCATCGAGACGGATTCTGACATCATATGACCGTCCCCCTTCACTGTACGTGGCGATCTCATCCTCACCGCTGACCAGGAACCTGAGTGTCGACCCGATTCCTGACGCGCTCAAGCCGAGATCGGCCGCACGTTCGCGATCGATCAGCACCCTTACTTCCGGCTTTCCTTCCGCAAGCGTGGTATCGACCTCCCTGAATAGAGGGCTTGTAGCGAATCGAGCTTCTATTTCCCTGGCTGTCTCTTTCAGTAATTCGGTGTCGCTGCCTCGAAGGATAAATACATATTCGAAACTACTTCCGAAACCGTGCGATGCCCCGACAATAATCTGTACGCCGGGAATAGTCCCGATCCTCTCACGAATTTCGTCCTCGATATCCCACTTGGTTTTCTCGCGTTCGAGCTTGTCGATAAGATCGACATAGATTGTGCCCTCGTTCTGATTTCCCTGGGTTCCACCACCAAGGGTGCTGAAAACCATTTCCACTTCGGGAAATTCCATGATGATATTTTCAAGTTCTTCGGTAAGCTCCAGGAGTGAAGTTAACGACGATCCAACCGGGAGTTCGATTGATACGAATGCGGATGAATCATCAGGATTTGGGAAAAACTCCTTCTTGGTCATACCGAAGAGGGCAATGGAGACAACCATCACCAGAAATGCGATCAGGAGCGTCAGACCTTTGAAACGCAGAGCTTTTCCGATCAGCCATTTATAGCCTTTTTCCACATACCGGTAGCCATGATCGAACCATGCCAGGGATTTTATCTTTCCGCCTTCTTTGCTCATCAGGTATCTCGCGAGCATCGGTGTGAGGAACAATGCCAGCATGGTTGAAGTTAATACCCCGAACGCGATCGTGATACCGTACTGGTACATGAATCGTCCGATCAAACCCTTCATGAATGAGAGGGGTATGAATACCGCTACAAGGACAAGCGAAGTTGAAATAACTGCGAATCCGATTTCCCTGGCTCCGTCTCTTGCGGCCTGGAGAGGTGTTTTACCCTGCTCCAGGTTACGGTAGATATTCTCGACCACCACAATGGTGTCGTCGATCAACATACCTACCATCAATGAATAGGCCAGCATGGTTACGTTATTCAGAGTGAATCCAAACGCCCTGACAAAAATCAGCGTTGAAATGATACTGACAGGAATTGTGATTGCCGCAATTATGGTTGTTCGAAAATTTCCAAGGAAAAGGAGTACTATAAGGATCGCGAGGAAAGCGCCGCCCACGACCTGCTCGTAAACCTGTTTGAAACTATCGCGTGTATAAAGCGAATTATCTCTGACCATTTCGATATTGATTCCAGGAGGCTTGGTTTGAATGACCTCGTCAAGAACCTCGTACGCGAGGTCGGCGATAGCGACCACATTTCCCCCCGATGACTTGATGAGCGACATGCCGATCGCAGGCTCCCCATTTAATCTCGCCTGGCTCCTGAGGTCGGCAAGGCCGTCCTCGATAGTCGCAACATCGCTTAGCCTGATCAGGACGTCGTTTTCATCCGAGACGATGATATCGCCAAACTCTTCGACCGAATGCACCTGGCCGTCGGTAATCAGGCTGAGTTCGTTCTCACCGGTTTCGATTCGTCCGCCGGGAATTTCGGCGTTCCCCTGCCGGATCGCACCAACTATTTCTTCAACCGAAATCATGCGTGCCGCCATTTTATCCGGATCGAGCCAGATACGGACCTCGCGTTTGCGCATGCCGTAAGTATGTACGGTGCCTACACCCTCGATGCTCTCAAATCTCGGCTGAAGCGTTTCCTCGACATATAATGCCAGGTCCTGCGGGTCTACATTTCCAGTGACCGCGATCTCGATTATCGGCTGGGTCATCACATCGAGTTTCTGGACCAGAGGTGATTCAGAACCCTCAGGGAGCGAGGCTTCAATACCTGCGATCCTGTCCCTGATGTCCTGGGCGGCGATATCAATATCGACCTCAAGCTCATACTCGATAAAGATCATGCTGATGTTTTCAGCCGAAGTGCTGTCCATACTCTTGATACCGGACAACGTCGCGATTTCGTCCTCGATCAGGTCGGTGATCTCGGTCTCGATAGTTTCAGGATCGGCACCCCTGAATACAGTGGAAACAGTGATCCATGGAAACTCGACGCTCGGGTTATCCTCGATCCCGATATCTCCATACGAGATTAGTCCGAAAATAACCAGCGCCAGTGTTACCATCAGCGCCAGTACCGGTCTGCGAAGTGAAAGCTCAGATAAAAACATTTAACCTCCTTCTCCCTCAACCTGAGATTCTTCAATGGATTCAGTCGATTCAAAGGCACTAGTGGTCCTGATCTTCACGCCGTCATCGAGAAACGTGTTGCCAACCACGATAACCCGATCCGAAATGTCCAGACCACCTGTAATTTCAACAAGGTCGCCTTCCCTGATTCCTGTTTCGACGACCCTCCGTCTGGCCGTCTCTCCTTCAACAACGTATACAAACTTTTCACCGGCGATTTCTATAATCGCGTTCTCGGGAATGGTGACCGCGGAATCATGAATTTCGAGCGGGATACGAATACTCACGAACATCCCCGGTAAAAGGCAGACGGAATCTCTTTCCAGGTAGGCGACAACCTTTACGGTTCTTGTCTCAGTATCGACAACAGCACCCAGATAATCGACAGCCGTTTCAACTTCAGTATCACAGGAATTAAGATCTACGTACAACACAGTACCCACATTCACCTCTCCCATCATACTTTCGGGAATATCAAACCTGAGTTCGAGAAGCTTTCCGACATCGTCTCCTTCACCAAGCAGTTTAAAAATCGGTGTGCCCGGAGCTACAATATTTCCCGGATCGAGATAGCGGGTGACTATTCTTCCATTGAATGGGGCGCGAAGGGTGCCATCGGCAATGATCTCTCCGATCTGAGACGCATTATCGCGGGCCGCCTGGATACTTGAATAAGCTGTATCGGCCTGGGCCTCTGCACCCAATACCGCATCACGCGCAGAGTTTAGCCCTACTCGCGCATTTTCATACTGCAACTCGACCTGTTCGAACTCAGCCTGGGTAGCGACACCGTCCTCGCGAAGGCTCTGATACCGGATGTAATTTGTGTCCGCGAGTTCAAATACCGCTTCGGCCTGCTCGACCCGGTTGAGTGCAATCTCGATATTCACATCGGCGGCGGCAGCCTGGCCCGCTATCGCGTTCGCCTGGCTGAGTGCTGCGCGACGCTGCGCCTGGAAGGTCGATACATCCAATTGGCCGAGATACTGTCCCGCTTCCACGTAATCTCCTTCATCGGCGGCCAGGTCGGTTATCAGTCCATTGATCGCGAATGAAACATTCGCCTCCAGCGGGCTTTCAATATCACCGGTGGTGCGGAACCAGTCGGTGATTGTGCCGAGTTCAGGATTTTCCGCCACAACCGATACAGCTTCGATTTCATGTTCGGCATCCGGTTCGTCCTGGCATCCCGGTAAAGTTATGGCGAGAGCAAGTAGCAATGTAAACAGAATAGCGTATTGATTTCCTCGCATGGTTACTGAGCCTCCTTGGCTGCGATTATTAAAGCTATCAGATCGGATGTGGGCATCCCGACAGCGCGGGAAAGCCCGGCAAGTCCGGTATAGTAGTCGTATAGAACCTGGATGTAATTCAAATCTGTCTGTGCGAGAGTAGCCTCTGCATCGAGAACTTCGATCATCAGCCCAAGACCCTCTTCCTGCCTTCTGCGTGCGACACGTGCGGCTTCCCGGGCCTGCACGAGCGCCTCCCTGCCGACCTCAAGGTTGCCAAGCTGGGTTTTCACAAAAAGAAACGCCTGCTCGACCTGTTGCAGAATAAGGGTTTCAAGCGCGTCGCGTTGCAGATCGAGTAATTCAAGCTGTGTTTCGAGAGGTGCGATGCGGTCATCGACACTCCCGAAATCATAAAGGTCCCAGGAAAGCGTGAGGGTCCCGGAAAGCGTTCCATCGGATGCCGATAGATCGCCGCCGCTTCCGGAATAGTCGGCATTAAGGCTGAGTCCCGGGATTCTTGAGGATCGAATCGAATCTA
>DAOVJF010000418.1 GCA_030673355.1 Planctomycetota bacterium
AAGGCCGCCGGGACGAGTTCGCCGACCGGAGCGAAAATAATAGCGGCATCAAGGGGTTCAGGTGGTTGATCAAAGGAACCGCCGGCCCATACTGCACCGAGTTCCCTCGCGAATTTCTGTGCGCTTGTATCCCCATCGCGCGTGAAAGCGTAAATTTCCTTCCCGTCATGGATAGCGACCTGTGCGATAAGATGTGCCGCGGCACCGAATCCGTACAGTCCGAGTTTTTGCGCGTCACCGGTGAACCTGTAAGATCGATATCCAATCAGCCCGGCACAGAAAAGCGGTGCGGCCTCTAGGTCGGGGTAGCCATCGGGGATCGGAAAAACGAAATTCTCGTCGGCTACCGTCATCTCCGCGAAACCACCGTCGATCTGGTACCCGGTATATTTAGCGTCATCGCACAGGTTTTCCTGTCCTGTACGGCAGAAATTACATTTGCCGCAGCTTCCCCCGAGCCAGGGTACCCCTACCCGATCGCCGATTTTGAGGCCTGTAACATTTTCACCAAATTTTATTATCGACCCTACAATCTGGTGTCCTGGAATGAGGGGCAGCTTCGGTTCGGTAAGCTCACCGTCGACAACATGGAGGTCGGTACGGCAGACACCGCACGCATGAATCTTGATAAGAACCTCTCCAGATGCGGGATTGGGAGCTGGTATTTCTTTCAATACAAGCGGTTGACCGGGTTTTTCGAGGATCATCGCGCGCATGAGAGTTCTCCAACGTGGGAAATTTTAAAAATAAATTACAGTTTAAGAGGGAATTATATCAATTTTCCAGTATGATTTTCGGTCGTGGGTAAATGTAGAGGCCATTTTATTAAGCGGGTGAAAACTGTATCAATAACAGAAGAACGTAGATCATTTGCCTTCCAATGCTCGTGATTGTAATATTTGATGGTCCGATCACTGGAATCGGGCTTTCTTGTAAATTGGATTATCCTGCAAGGTGAACGAAAAGAACTCAAAATCCGGTTTTGAATCCGACAAAATTAAAAAAATGACGCTGTCGGACTCGATCGCTCAGGCCGACGATCCCAGGTTCAAAGCGATTATGGACAAAGGGGAGTCGATTGCCAGGGGGGCGTTTGTGATTCTCATCGCGCGCGTATTCGGGCTTGCGTGTACTTTCGTAACAATGAATATCGTACTTCCGAGGATCATGCCGGTCGGGAATTTCGCCACCTTCCAGATCATTATGAGCTTCGTGATCATATTCGAGATCGCGATCCATTACGGGCTTCCGTCGGCAATCAGCAAGCTGGTCGCCGAGGATCTCCGGTTTATCGGATTTTTCCTCACGAAAGGATTCAAAATCCAGATCTGGTTCAGCCTCGCTCTTTTTGCCGCGACGATCCTCCTCAGTCCGCTGATCACTTTATATCTCAGGGAAAACCTGACTTTTGCCCTGTTATTCGGGCTGGCGATGATAGATATCCCCGCCTACGCTATGTACAACATACGGATGAGCGTCCTGAACGGACTCAGGCGATTTACTCGTGAGTCGTACACGGTACTCTGGTACAACGCGAGCCGGACTGTCTTTACCATTGGCGCCGTACTGTGGGCCGCGAACACCGGCAGGATCGAGCTGATGATTCCGCTCGCGCTGATTTCCAACATACTGTCGAGCTTCGTCGGGTTTTATTTCAGCGACAAATACACCAGGGGCTACGAGGGCTACAGGGAAGACCCGAAAATGCTAAAAACCATCGTAGCGTTTATAGCCCCCAATATGGCCGGGATGTTCATTTACTCGACGCTTCTGAAACTCGACCTCTGGAGCGTACAGGCGTTTATAACTTCAGCGATGAGCCACGAAAACATTACAGACCCGAAGATGGATCCTGACCTGATTATCGGGAGCTACGCGTATTCCGGACTCATTGCGGTGATACCTTCGCTTCTGTTTCATTCGATTTTCCCGGCAATTTACCCATCGATCAGTTACCATCTTGGACAGGGAGATTTCGACAAGGTCAGGAAGCTGATAATCCAGGCTACAAAAGCCTGTTTCCTGATACTACTGCCGGTGTCGCTTGCGATGTCCGGGACGTCGAAGGAAATTATCACGATCCTGGTCGGTGACAGATTTCCATTTGCATGGATATTTTTAGGGCTTATGGTGTACGGGGCTACCTGTTACACATTTTTCCTTACCATTTGCGTAATTATGGTTGCCATTAATTTCCCGTATTATGTGTTCAAGCACCTGATATCGGCACTTATTGCGGCATTTTTCTTCACATGGCTTTTGATGGCGGGAGTGCCGACAAATATTTTCAGCACGGAAACCCCAATCGGATGGGCACTTGCGGGTCCGGCAGTGCAGATTATCATTGGTTTACTTGGGACACTTATTCTCGGAATCTGGCTTCACAGGAAATTTCAGGCTTTTGTCAGCATCTGGAACATTGCCAAAATAATCGCTGCATGCCTGATTGCGGCACCATTTATTTACTTATTAAACCTGAAGTCATTCTGGATTGTATTTGAGTATTTGCTATACTTTTTATCTTATTCTATACTCCTCTTCCTGTTCGGGGTGTTCGAACCCGACGAGAAAGAGAAGATATTAAAGTTGTTCCGAATTGGGTCCAAAACCCAGTCGGACCAGTGAACCTTTGATCATCCGGATGAATCCGGATATTGGCACTCTTTTATGAGGTGTATGATTTATGGACGAGACAAACAAGCCAAAACAGGAACGTGACGAGCTATTCTGGTTATTTCCGGTCCTTTTTGTAGTAATTATCATCGCGATAGCGATTTTCGTGAAAACCGGAAGTTGCAGGTTAATGCCGCTCGGAACCACAAATACAGGCCCGGTTCCTGAAGGCGCGCCTGTCGGTGCGGTAACAACAGTCGGTGGTGAGGATATTGTAATTCCGATAGGAGACGGTACCGGCCTAAAAAACCGCGAGGACCTCGTTGCTCTCCTGCGGGATGATATATACCAATCCGAAGATGATCCGGTTGGGGAAGGAACCTATGAAGAATCGTTGCTTCCGGGACCGGGCTTCGACATTGTCATTCGTTCGAATATTGAGGAGGAGGACAACAGCGATATTTACCTGATCGATGAAACCGGCTATAACATCACCCGGCTTACGACCTGGGATTCGGTTGAAAGTTTCCCCGCGATCACATCGGATGGCTCGAGGGTTTATT
>DAOVJF010000473.1 GCA_030673355.1 Planctomycetota bacterium
ATCATCGTTGATATTCGGCAACAGCAGGGCAGCATCCGCAGCAGTTGAACCGGGGGCAATGCGCAGATCCTGAGGCTGACGCTCCGGGAAAACCGGATCGGGAAATTCTATATCCGCCGCGAATACGTCCATGTCTACCTGAACGCAATGCCCGGCGCCCGTTAACCGATGCAGTCCCTCGATCGAGTCGAAACGCTGATTACCAATTATTCCGGCAAACGGTGTGTTGACAGTACCGACCGCGTTATAATCAAATTTGCATGTAGCGTTGTAGCCTGGTAGTGCAACAGCCAGTCCCTCACCTCCCGAGTAGCGACCTTTTTTACCTGTGCCGGAACCGCCAATACATAAGTTATTGAGCCACAAAGTCCTGAAAAACTCATCTTGCCCGTGGTGCTCGAATAACCCATCACCGGATTTAACCACAGTGTTGTGCAAAAACAGATTGCCGTAACTGTGGCGTTCAAGTTTAAAAGGGGCCATCGAAATATTGTACATCACGTTACGAATAAAATAAATCGGACCACCCAGCCCGGGCTGGGAGCTCAGTCCCATTCCGCAGTTGGTGATTCTGTTATTCATTATACGACAGTTGTTCATCGCGAAATCAATCTCAATTCCGTCATCCGGGCCCTCGGAAATGTCATTATTGTATATATCAATACACATCTGGTCGTAAACCCATAAATCTTCCATGGTCGATATGCAATCCCTGTAGCCGGAGACGCGGTTATAGCATATGACATTGCCGGGACCCGTGAGTTCTATCCCCTCACCAATGTTAGCCGCACCACCCCAGATACTGCCAGAGCCAGTGCCTTCTGCCACCCAGGGCATCTTATAGCTCACAGTATTATCAGCTATATAGCAGTTCTTGCAACCTGGTTGCTCCTGGGCAATAATTCCGAACTGGGATTGGATCTTACAATAGCGAACGGATACGTTTTCTGCCCAGCGTAAAAGCACCGGTCCCCAGACGGTCAAACCATCGATTATCACATTTCGGCGGTGTTCAAGGTTGACCGAATTGAACGTGCTGCCGATTACCGGATGGGCGTTGTCGGCACGTATGACGATCGGCTTTCCAGGTTCTCCATCGACAGGCATTGTAAAAGAATCATAGTAGCCCGGACTCAGTAACAGGATATCACCCGGCTCAGCGCGCATGGCGGTCCTTTCAAGGGTTTTAGGATTAACCTCAATAATTCGTGAATTACTGGCTTCTGTGGGTACAGGACGAGTGCGCGTTTTGACAATCTCTGTGGCTTTACCGCCATCGGGATCACTGAGTGACAAACGAATTTCGTACTCGGTATCCGGCTTGAGATTGAATATACTGCCCGAGTACTTGTTTTTCCAGGTGTAAGTTGGCCGGGTGCGGTTTCCAGTACTTCCCGCGGGAACACGCACCAATGGCATGGCAGGCAGCCATTTTTCATTGCCAGCAACTCTGTAGGAAACTTCGACCTTGCCGTTTTCGTTCACATCACCCTCTATCAACCATTCCACTGCCAAACAAATGAGAGTTGGGTATGGAGTACTGATGTCACCTGGTATAGTGGCATTTTCAAATCGGCCGGAAGAGAGTAAGGATAATCCCAGGATCAGAAATAATACATGTACTGATAATCGGCTTATTGAATTCATTTTATTTAGTAGTGTTAAATCTGTAAATCCCGCTCCACTTTCCCCAGATACCCCTGCTGTCCTGAGCTTTGACTTTCCAATAATAGGTAGTGTCCCTGTTGAGCCAGCCGTCAGGTAGCTGCCACGCAGATTTACCTGATTGAGTCTCTTTGTACAGTGCAGTTGCTACCGGCCAGCGGCACTGGGGATCAAAACTGATCAGGATACAATGATTCATGATCTTGTCCCCCTTGTCCTGATCAGACACCTTTTGCCACTTGAAAACCGGTGCCAGGGTTTTTATTGATTCACCGTCGGCAGGGAACAATGGACCATCAGGAATCGCTGGTGGCGTATTATCCTCACGCTCGAGCCAGATGTGGGTAATTTTTACTTTGTGTTCGCCAGGAGTTTCATCCCGATAGCGGATTATATTACGTCCCTTTGACAAGGCGGGCAGGGAATAAGCACTGACCTGGATATCAGTTACCACCTCTAATGCATCCAGACCGCTCTGGGTCGGTGGATTATTTGCCTCATTTGCCATAAAGTTGAATTCCACCCAATAATCATGGCGACCTCGCTCACCGCTGGGAAACAAAACTTTGTCAAGGTTGATCTCAGCTTCGATATAGCCTGTATCTCCCTCGGGTGCATTCCAGACCCTGCTTGAGACGGGACCGGTCCTGCTGGTAACAGTTGCCGTTAGACGATCCCATTCTGTCGCTGCGCCTCGGTAAAAAGTAGCTTTCAATGTACCACCAAGAATGGAATATGGAGTTTCCGTTGATATAATTGCCCGTTCCGGTAAGTCGTAGATTCCGCCATTTTTATGGACAACGTGAACTGCAGGCATCTGACCGTTGAGTACCTCGAATCCAGGGGCCTCATATTTGTTGAAAAATGATGGGGCCAGTTCCGATTTGAGATCCGGTTTCCAAATAATTTGCCCATCGCCGTAGCGTACGGGTTTAGCATAATCGATTCCACTCTCAAATTTTCTGTTATGGCGCTCATAGTCATAGTATTTTTCTTCCCCCTTCCAGTTGCGAATTAGCTTTTCACCTGGACGAAGGGTCATGGCCATACTATGTGGTTCATAGGTAAATCGGTCGTAG
>DAOVJF010000126.1 GCA_030673355.1 Planctomycetota bacterium
GGGAGACGGCGGACCGGTCCTGAAATGGGTTAGATGGCTAATCCATACAAAACGCCTGGTTATCAGGCGATCAGGTCAATAATAGTCTCTGAAATCTCGTTCGCGACCCTGGCGATCGCCGCACCGCTTTTTGCGGTAATTTTGGCCTGGTTCGCAAGGATCATAGCATCCAGAATATCGCCGCGATTAACCGCTTTAACTGCGTTTAGTAACATTTGTTCCGATTTCCGGAAAGATTCAACCGACGCCTGTATAGCGACTGTTCCCGTGTATGTCGATGTTATATTCAACCAGGTCCACTCCAGGTTTAGGTGTAGTACTTGCCTACTTTCTTGAATTTTCGGCATACCCAAATGAAACTTAAGGCTTAATTCAGGCTATTTTGGATATCCGACCTTGTTTCCAGCGAGTTCATCGGCTAACCTGCCTGTGTAATGCGTGCAATTATTATATTTTTACCATTCTTCATTCTTGTTAATGGGGGGTGTATGGCTGTGACTCAGCAAGAACCCGATTCCAGGTTGAGTTCAATTTACCGGTTGGATCAATCCCCGCCCCGGACGCTCATGATCGCCCATCGTTGCGGCGCCGGACTCGGTCCGGAGAATACTAGGGGGACAGTTGTTCAATCGAGTCATTTCCGTCCCGATTACTACGAGATCGATATCCGTCATACAAAAGACAGTATTCCGGTCGCCATACATGATGAAACCCTCGACCGCACCACTAACCTTTCCGGCACCATAACGGAAATGACATGGGATGAAATTGTGGATGCTGATGCCGGAAGCTGGTACGGGAGTTTTTTTACGGGTGAAAGCATCCCCCCCACATTCGAGAGAATCCTTGACAGTGTTAACCCATCCCCCCTTTGCATTGAATTAAAGGAGCCTGGTATCACCAGAGACCAGTGCCTTGGCCTGGTCGAAATTCTTGACGAGAAAAATGATGCTTCTTCAATTGTTTTCAGTTTCCATCAAACAGCCTTAGATACTTTCCGTTCAGTGGACACTGGTTTCCAGTCGGAAAATTCTGACGGGCAGTCCGAAACCCAAACCATGAGAAGGACAGGTTATCTCTCAACATCGGTTGATGAATATGCGTTAAATGGGCCGCATGAGATTGTCGGGCTTCTGCATGATGAATGTACCTATGAAATTGTGGAGCAAATTCACCAGAGCGGTAAAGCGGTCTGGGTCTGGACCGTAAACGATCCCGTGGATATGTCGCGTCTCGTTCAGATGGAAGTCGATGGCATTATCACAGATTACCCGGACAGGCTGAGGAAAATTCTTCCTCCCTCCTGAGTTTAATTTTTCAATAACTCAGGCCAATCCTATTTATTAAATATTGATTCGAGATCAGGGGACATCTCTTTTCGCCCGTCGAAAAGCAGGTGTCCCCTTCATTAAATATGCCCAATCAATTTTTGCTTATCAAAAAATAACGACACTAAAACGCGTGGCGTCGGCAAGCTGAGTGAGACAGTTACACCCGCGTGCCTTGAAAATCTTTGGGTCGAACGTGCTTGCCGACGTACAGCAATGTTAAATATGCCCAATCAATTTTTGTTTAACAGGATTGGTCTCAGATGTGCGCACGGCACGATACTTCAGTATAATTCCCCTTATGACTAACCTGGCTCTCATAATCCCGGCTAGAAAAGGATCCAAAAGATTCCCGGGTAAAGTTATCCATCCGATCCTGGGCAAACCTTTAATCCTGTGGGTTGTCGAAGGCGCCAGCCGGTCGAATCTTGCCGGGAAAGTAATTGTCGCCACCGATGATGAAGGAATCGTTCGGATTGTCCGCGATGCCGGCTTTGAAGCCGAGATGACCCGCGACGATCACCTGTCCGGAACCGACCGGGTATGGGAAGTGGCGGCTAAACTCGATGCGGACTGGATCGTTAACCTCCAGGGTGATGAACCGCTTGTGACAGGCGATGTGATTGATTCGCTTGCGGATATTGCCCAGGGTGATGATGGTTCCGGTATAGAAATGGCAACGCTTGTCAGGCCACTCGATCCGGTGGATGCGAATAACCCGAATCGAGTCAAGGTCGTTATCGACAGACATGAAAACGCGCTTTATTTCTCGCGTTCACCTATTCCATATAATCCAGCATCGAAATCGACCGCCATAACCCGAGCGCCTGAATATTTTCTGCATATCGGAATTTACCTTTACCGGCGCGATATCTTAAAAAAATTTGTCGGCCTCGAACAGGGTGTGCTTGAAAAAACCGAACGCCTTGAACAGCTTCGTGCATTGGAAAACGGGATAAAAATCCGTTGTATTAAAACCGGGCATGAATTCCTTGGAGTCGATACGCCCGTAGATGTTCCGGCGGTCGAAGCGGCATTGAGAGCGAAGGGTTTTAAAGGAGAATAGGCAAATCTGTAACAAGGACATCCGGCTCGATGGCCCCATGATATCATCATCGCAAAATAATCCCGTACCCCCGATCCTCAACTTTTATACTATGTTGTGTACAGCTCTCGTTCCCATCCTTCATATTTCCAAGCCCCTCCTCGCACTGTACGGAGGTTTCCGCGATACGGTTCCCGAACGTCTCGGCGTCTTTTCCCCCGCTCTCGATTCCCTTGAGCAAAAACGTGCCGGCCGTCCGCTGGTCTGGATACATGCGGTCAGTGTAGGGGAAGCATCTGTCGCCGGGGCGTTGATGGCAGAAATAAAAAAACGTAAACCCGATGCTCTTATCGCGCTTTCGACATCCACATTTACCGGGCGCGATTACATAACCCGAAATCTCGAACCGGACGCGTTATTCTTTTTTCCACTCGATCTTCCGGGCGTTATGCATCGTCTTGTCGCCAAACTCAGGCCGAACTGTTTTCTCGATATCGAGGTCGAACTCTGGCCGAACCTTTTTAAGGCGCTATGCGATTTCAATGTCCCTATCGCCCTCGCGAACGGACGGATTTCCGACCGGGCGGCTTCCCCGCCAAGGGCGGTAAAGGGCCTCTACAGGTGGCTCCTGTCATCGTTCGACGCTCTGTTCATGAGAAGCCGGGAGGATGTCGAACGTGCGGTAGCACTTGGCGCGCCGAGAGAACGAACCCACCTTGCCGGAAATTTAAAATTCGCCGCCTGTGGAGAACCTCCGGATATGGGTTCGCGACATGAAACCCGTAAACTCCTTGGTGTGGGTAACAACGGGAAATTACTTGTTGCCGGCAGTACGCATCCCGGCGAGGACGAACAATTAATTGAGTCATGGCTTGAATTAAAAAAGAAATCCGGCGGCCTTGGAGAAATTCATCTCGTTCTCGCGCCAAGGCATCTCGAGCAGGTTGACCGGATCGCGAACCTCGTGCGTGAAACCGGTGAGAAAGTAGAACTCTGGACCGACATCTCCGATCGCGGGCATATAAATCCCGGCGTACACGCTGTCGTGGTTAATACTATCGGTGAACTGATGCGGCTCTACGCTGCTGCCGATCTCGCGTTTGTGGGTGGAAGCCTTATCAGGCGCGGCGGGCATAACGTCCTGGAACCTGTCGCGATGGGTGTGCCGACACTTCACGGCCCGTCGATGGATAATTTCCACGACCTGAAAAAAGTCCTCGGTGAGGCTGACCTGATCATTGAGGTCGAAAATAATGAAGAATTCACACTAACCGCCGAGCGGGTCCTTAAAGATGTTGATCTCACGGAATATCGTGTCAGGGCGAAGCGGCTGATCGACACGCAGCTCCAGGCCGCGGATATTATCGCCGACTGGGTCGCGTCGAAACTTCCATCCGATAAATCTGTCCCGCTTGTAAGCTACAGAAAATCCCGGACATCGAAATCCCTGGCCGAAGCTATCCTTCGACCCGTTTATTCCGCCTATGCGAAGGTCAGCCACAAGCGTGTGGGTAGCTATATTAAAAACGCCGTTAAACTCGATGTGCCTGTGATTTCTGTCGGCAATATCGCTATCGGGGGAACCGCCAAGACACCGACGGTCAAACATATAGCGGCAAACAGGGTCCGCCATGGATTCAAGCCCGGGATCGTTCTGAGGGGTTACAAGGGCTCTCTGGAACGCGAATCTTCGCCGCCCGCCCTGGTTTCCGATGGCGATAAAATTTTCCTCGACTGGACAGAAGCCGGTGATGAGGCGCGGTTGCTCGCGGAAATCCTCCAGGAGGAGCATGTGCCGGTGGCTGTCGGACTCGACCGTATCGAGGCTTCACGGATGCTCATTACCAACCTTGGCGTCGATTTAATTATCCTCGACGATGGTTTCCAGTTTACGGGATTGAAACGTGAATTCGATCTCGCCCTGATCGATGCTCTCGCCCCGTTTGGACGCGCGGACGGGGGCCAGGGACTTCTGAGAGAACCCGCGAGCGCGCTCGAACGCGCCGACGCCATCCTTCTCACACGTTCCGAAGCTGTGCCCGAAATTCGTATCGAGGAAATCAAGCAGAACCTTTTTCATTCGGTCAGGAATCTCCCCCCCATCTTTATCGCCCGTACTGTGGTCAGAGGTGTCATCGACTGGAAAGGTGATGATCTGGAACCTCTTGAACTCCTGAAAGGCTTACGTGTGGTCGGCTTCGCGGGTATCGGCAACCCGTCCAGTTTCGAGAAAACAATCGAAAGCCTGGGTTGCGACCTTGCCGACCTGGTTTCATTTGCCGACCATCACCCGTACAATTCCAGGGATATATCCCGGATCGACAACCACGCCGGGGACGCGGGCGCTGAGATCCTGGTAACAACCATGAAGGACGCGGTCAGGCTTGAGGGTATGGGGAGTAAATTCAAAACACCCCTGTACTTTGTGGACATCGGACTCGAGATCGAACACGAGCAGGGATTTATCGACTTCATGTCCGGGAAAGTCGAGCGCGGATAATAATTCTTCCAAAAGACCGGGAAGGTTGAAGGCGGATAATAAATCTGACAATAGATCGGGAAAGTTGAAGGCGGATAATAATTTTTCTAATCGATCGGGAAAGTTTCGAAAAGGGAACTGGTGCCGCCTCCACAATCGCCAAGTCCGGTGCCGCCTCCACAATCGCGGAGCGATTTTGGAGGTGAATCTGCTTATGGTGACTTTCAGAATATAGTTAAGGAGATAGTTCGCATCTGGGATAGACCGATAAATTTTGAATAATTACAGCATGATGGTATAATGATTAATGTTAATGTGTGAAATGGAGGTATCACAATGGCAACTTTCTTGAATCGTGCGGTCCTGATACCACTGCTAATAGCACTGGTCTGCGGATGTACTAAGTCCGGCAATCCGACACAACCTCCTTTGCCTGACAGTGAAGAGATTGACAATGCTATCACGGAAAGCACCAACCCAAGCACTGTTCAATCAAACAACCATCAACTCCTGGCATACAATTTAATTCATATCGATGCCAGAGATCCTGCAGAAGTTGAATTTGAGATTGTTCCAGTACGCTCAAGTTCGATGCACCTGAATATCCTTAAGCTCCTCGAAACCGGAATTTGCACCGACTGTTTTAAGCTTGTTGGGTTCAACTCCCCGGAACCAGGCATCTTGGATGTCGATATCGAGATAACTCATCCATTCGATGATTTAAAATTTACGATTTTCGATGTACGTGGCATCATGATGTTTAACGCGAGCTATGTTTTTCCGGCATCCGATCTGACGATGTCCGATTCATCGATGGGTGACGGAGAACTCCTGAACGCTGAAGGATATACACAACTTTATAACGGATCAACGCTCGGTATGGCAGGGGATCTGCTCACATATTATCCCGGTAAACTTTCGACACCGACTATTCCGGACGCTGATCTGAACGGGTTTATTCGTCATATCACCGATGATCCCGCGAACACACGAAATGCTTTCTACGCGGAGGATTCTGTCACTCAAACCTATAGCCTTGCGTTACCGACTGGGGAATTCGTATTCGGCTATGCTGTAGATGCATCATGGGACATACCCCTTGTCGATCCGGTTACTGATCCGATGACCGATTTCCCAATCACGGCAAATTGCATCGAACCCTGGAAATTTGAAGTTGCTGATCTGGGTCCTGGATTGACTACAACCGAAGGGACAACGACGCTTCAGATAGATGTCTATGACTGGCAGGGCAAGGATAGCACGCATCCTGTTAAAGCTGAGTGTCCTGCATATTTTGACGGGGAAATAGAAGCGACGTGGGTTTCGGATGGCGACGGATATACTCGCTATGAAGTCACGTTGAATAATACAAAGAATCCCGGGCCAGGTATGTATCCCTGCATTATCAGTCAGGAAGCGGCCGAAAATGATCCATCGGGTCAACCCTGGATGGATCTTACAGGCTATGAAATAATATTATTGGATTATGGAAATTTATTATGGGCAAAATGCGCTGGTGAAACGAACATGGCTGTGGGATATGCAATTACTACACTTTCGGATAACTCAACTGTTGTAACTGGATATTTTACGGAATATATTACATTTGGGAAGGATGAGCCGAATGAGACTGTACTATTCGTGAATTACCCATATAAGTCGATTTTTGTGGCCCGGTATAATCCTGATGGAACGCTTGCATGGGCTAAACGCTTAGATAGCGAAGACAAAGATGGATATAGCAGTGGAATTACAACGCTTTCGGATAATTCAATTGTTTTGACTGGATATTTTGAGTGGGTGTCTGGCGACCCACCTTATTCTACGTATTCGTCTGATATCATCATAGCTCGTTACAACCCTGATGGAACGCTTGCATGGGTAAAACAGGTAGGTGGTTTCAGTTATAGTGAGGGTCGTGGGATAACTTCGCTTTCGGATAACTCAATTGTTGTGACTGGACGGTTTAATTACTCAATCACTTTCGGATGGGGTGAACCGAACGAGACTACCCTGACGACGTATGGAACGCAGAACGATATTGATATTTTCATCGCCCGGTATAATCCTGATGGTACTCTTGCATGGGTTAAACAGGCAGGTGGTTTGTCCTATGATTTTAGTTGGAGAATAACATCGCTTACAGATAACTCCACTGTCATAACAGGCTCGTTTGATGACATCGCAACATTTGGAGTGGATGAACCGAACGAGACTGTACTTGTCGAGGGGGATTCGGGTTCCTTTATGGCCTGTTACAATCCTGATGGAACGCTTGCATGGGCTAAACGGGCAACTGGTTATTATATAACGGCTCATTCGGATGGCTCGACTGTCGTGACTGGGGGTTTTGAAGGA
>DAOVJF010000513.1 GCA_030673355.1 Planctomycetota bacterium
GTTCAGGAGTGAGTAGATGCCCAGAAACATGGTGAAACCTGCGATGATCCTGTTCCACTGGGCAATATCCTCAATGAAAATGTTCGACATCCTGGTTGGGATGTAAAATGTAATGAACATTATTACACCCATAAGGAAGGCGACCGCGATAGGGAGATGTTTTTTTAATATTTGCATAATGTGTCACCTTCTAGAATGCCTGGAAGAGCTGTTGTATAAATTCGACGTTGGCACAAATAAGAATCGTACCGATCAGAGTCATTACCATGAAAACCAGTTTGGCAAGGTCCTGGCCCTTGAGTGAACCAACAAGCAAAGGTTCACGACTAAGGTAGGCACTGGCGGCATACAGCTCCTCTCCAATTAATGTGTAATCGCACGCAGTAATAAAGAACGGTAACTGCGCTTGAGCGTCAGTACCGGCAATCTGGATCGCCCCAGTGGAAGCGCCGGTTTCCGCAAGCAGTAAACTTTCAGCGTAGAATAATCCCATAAGGAAAATTGTCGCTGGTTTTTCACGAACCATAATTCCGTTGACCGCTGCCGCGTATGCGAACTGGTCATCGGTGATAAAGAAGCAGTCGTCTTTGTTGTAAGCATCGGGCCGTCCCGCGTCAACATAGGCTTCCTGCAGGACTTCCTGGCATACCGCCATAATAATCGGATCACGATGAGGGTTAATCAGACGACTATCGTAATCAGCGACCTTTCTCGCGACCTGCCCCAGGATATTGATGCTGGCGATTGTAGCGATATCGGAAACGTAACCAAGACCGGTTGTGTAAAGTACCGGGCGTCCCATCTCTGTTGCACGACCAATAGCTTCGTCGACATGGTCCAGACCTGCGATACGCCTTAAGTACAGGCTGGTACCCTTCCTGGCCATGAAAATATAACCCATAACCGCCAGCAGGATCATGAGTGCCCACAGGAAGTTGTTTGTGCGTGACCAGTTCCAGGCGTTTTGACGGGCGATTACAGGACCAACCATATTTCCGATTCGCCATTCAGCGGGCGGCAGTTCAGTGCCCTCGGGGAGCTCATATCCTGTCGGAACGGCATAAAGCAGAAAGTAATGGGGATCGCGGTTATCCGGCCTGTCAGATTCAGTACCGGACCCGTTAATAGCTTCAGCGATATCATCGCCCTTTGGCATACAAGCCAGTACAACAGAAGAAACTCCTGAAACATTGGCTGTGAACTGGATCCATGATGACTTTGTCACAGAGGTTCGTTCCGGAGACCATGACGCAGATGCGGTGAATACATTGGCCCATGGTTCATCACCCGACGCTTCTTCATCATAGTGAAGCTGGACCTTCTCACCACCGATAGGCCTGAGTTGGCAAAATACCATGACGCCGGAATGATCCGTCAATCCCTCATCGTAGATACTCACAGTCATCACTACCAGAGAAGGATCTTCTTCATCAGTGACTATTGAGTAGTCATAAATGCCTTCAGCGGGATAGGTGTTAGTATTTTCAATGTAATGCTCGTCTGCCCCCTTGTTTTTTTCTGACAGTAACATCCCGAATTTCTGCGGATTCTCCCAGGTAAACTGGGAATCAGATGAAATCGAACCGAAATTTGACCACGTTCCGTCCTCGCCGGTGCCTGATTCGAATCC
This sequence comes from Planctomycetota bacterium, assembly GCA_030673355.1. Taxonomy (GTDB): domain Bacteria; phylum JAJVIF01; class JAJVIF01; order JAPKYR01; family JAPKYR01; genus JAPKYR01. Next base: position 1,631 of record DAOVJF010000513.1, read on the forward strand.
CCAGTATTCATAATCCGGGGAATCGGATTCCGATCGTGCAAACAGGAGGTTAAATGCACCGCCTTCATCATTCGCGCGATCCTCGACCCTGAATTCGCCTTGTGTCTGGAAGTTCCATTCATAAACAGGTTCAGGTTCTTCAATTTCAGGTATTTCCAGAGGAACTTCATCACCAGTAGTAGTCCCATCAGCCGTGCCGCTCAGGTCGATAGAATCCGGTTCATCTGTAACAGCATCTTCGGTTTCCACGACCGTGGTTTCGGATTCATCAGCTTCCGCATCCTGCGCCATCACAATTACAGGCAGCAGCAGCAACAGGAAAAACACCAGGGAGAGCCATTTCAAACTGCCATTCCTGGGAATTTTTTTCATGTGCACTCCTTTTTTATTCGCTGGTTAAACCCAACGAGAAAGTGTGTACTTGTATGTGAAAAACCAGCGGTTCCTGTCGCCGGTTTGTAATTAGTCCTCGATAATCTCCACGTTTGCACGCGGGACAATGAAATCGGTGCCGTCGGCAAGGGTAACTTCCATAACACGGACCTTTGTCTCCGACTCCATTTTCATCAATTCCGGAATAAGTCTCTTAACCTTGCCGAGCTTCCCGAAGTTTGGTTCGCGAATGATCCTCACCGGGTCGCCGCCCTTTACCCCGTCTTTTGCCTCAACCTTCGATTCTACTTCCGCGGCCAACTGCTCTTTTGTCAGCGGGACAATAATCTCCGGACGTATTACCCCGGCACGAATCTGGGTTGCA
>DAOVJF010000120.1 GCA_030673355.1 Planctomycetota bacterium
GCTTTCAGTTTATTTAACCAATCCTATTGATTAAATATTGATTCGAGATCATGGACACCATCTTTTAGCCAGTCATAACCTCGAAAATCTCCGTGTCGAACGCTAATATAGGGCTAATATAGGGCTAATATAGGGCTAATATAGGGGACATCTCTTTTCGCTCGTCGAAAAGCAGTTGTCCCCGATCTTCAAAAATTCCTGAATCAACCGGGTGCCGTTGACAAGCTCAGTGAGACATCCCCATCCCCCAAGCCTAAAAAATCTCCGCGTCGAACGTGCTTGTCGACGAAAATAACAAACATCAAAAAACCGGGTGCCGTTGACAAGCTTAGTGAGACATCCCCATCCCGCAAACCTCGAAAATTCTCCGCGTCGAACGTGCTTGTCGACGTACATCACAAATAACGATAAAATCGGGTGCCGTTGACAAGCTTAGTGAGACATCTACATCCCCCAAGCCTAAAAAATCTCCGAGTCGAACGTGCTTGTCGACGATTTTACGTTACTCAAGGGAGATTCGCATTCCCTCGGTCGGAAATGGAAAAGCCTCCCTCTCGGGAGGCTCATCCGTTTCCTGTAAAGGAAACCAATTGGTTTGCCTTGGCAGGTAATTACGGAATGAATGCTATTCTGGGTCCGAAACTTCAGCGGTTAGATCCCGCATATCAGCCCGGACAGCAAGCTCGAGCACGAAGACATTTTCTTCTGTTGCACTGTCGCGCTCAACCCAGCCTTGGAATCCAATGTGGTTGGCCCAATCATAGTTGAAGCCACCAGCCATGACGAATTCGTTATTACCGTAATTAGCAACGTCAAAATTGAACTGCAGATCGTCGCTAATCCAGTATTTAAAGCCGCCAAAGTATCCATTATCATCGGTATCGAATCCGGTCGGATTATTGTATAAACCTGCATACACATCCCACCAGTTACCAACGAAATGGAGATCATGGAGTCCAATAACTCCGTACAAAGTAGGGTCTCTTCCTGTACGTTCACTGTTGCCGGTGATGCCCTCAGCACCGATCGCCAGTGATACTGGGAAACTTCCCCCGTACTCGTCGAGAACTTTGTACTTCAGACCAAGTTCCAGTGGGCCAGCCATACGGCTGATACCCCAGCTCATTCCAAACTCGAGGTTCTCATAAAGACAACCGAACAAGCGGGTGCTCATGTTTCGACCCCGAGCGAAATCCTCGTGGTATTTGCCCAGAACGTCCCACTCAAAAGTGCCTTCCTCAAGTGTATCGGTGATGGGGATGTTATTGAGGCTGGTCAGATTTGAGCCTGTCGCATATGCGCTTGGGACAAGGACAATACCTGCAAGGATTGCCAAGGAAAATATAAGGGCGAATCTTTTCACGTCGCTCCTCCTTATCGTAGTAGCTCTGTGATAAAGTAGCCATGCCCTTGGATCGAACTATCTCAAAGGACATGCCACATCCCCAGGGCACGCCAAATAGAGAACTAAATTAAATCATATTAAACCTGGTTTTGCAACCCAGGCTTCCCCCCGAATTATGCAATATTTGTAACCCATTTTCTCTGCACTGTCAACCCTGTAAATCAAACTCCTGATACTTCCGTAACTTTCTTAATAATATCCATCCTGTAAGCCCCATTTTTCCCTGATTTCAACCCAATTTCCAGATCCTTAATTATTTACTCCCTCACTTTAAGTACTCTTCCATGAGTATCTCCCTCGATAATTCCCTGGTGCCCTTGATCAGATCCGTGCAGTCCTTCAGACTCGTTGGATTCGCCCCCCCGGTTCTGTAATCGATAAACACTACCTTTTCGCCCCCATATCCCTGCCATTTGGCGGGCCCGAGCCTCTGGGCGGTCAGATGCATCGTCCTGATTAAATACGCCTGGTAGAAAACTTCCTGGACCGTCAGCGGTTTGTCCATCAGGGCGTACTGCCCGATAGTGTTCGCCGCGATAATTGTTTCGACACCTTCCCCAGCGAACAGTTCTAGCGGGAGATTGTAAATTCCCCCAGCGTCGTAATACATCCCGCTCCCCACCCTGACCGGTTCAAAAGCCCCGGGCACCGAACTCGACGCCGTCAGGCATTTCGCGAGCTGCCCCTCTGTAAAACCGACCAGGGTACCGTCACAGATATTCACCGCGGCGATTTTCAGCTTCAGGGGAAGATCGCTGATATCGATATCACCCAGGTGTTTCTTGAGAAATGCCTTGAATTTATGAGGGGAAAGAAATCCACGTCGGAGTATCGATGGCGACATTATCTTGGCCCAACTGAAATCCCGGACTATCTCCCTGATCTCCTCCGCTGATTTCCCTACTGCCCAGAATGCCCCCATAACAGCACCGGACGAGGTCCCGGTAATAACCCCCGGACGAATATCCAGTTCCTCAAGAGTCTCAAACAGGCCGAGATGCAGAAAACCGAGCCCGCCTCCTCCTCCAAGGCAGAGCCCGAGTTTCGGGTCCGGTTTTTTATCTGAGAGTGGCATGAAATTCAACCTTGATCCATTTTCCGGTTGCGGCAGCCCACCTAACCCGGTGACTGGTAATTGGCAAGGAAATACTCAAGACGCCTAAGCGTGGGTTCTTTTCCCACGTAGTACAAAGTTTCGAAAATCCCGGGAGTGGCAAGCGATCCGGTTAAAACAAGCCTTAATGGCTGGGCGATCAACTTGAATTTGATTTCCTTTTCCTTCGTATAATCCCTGACCACTTTCTCGATTTGTTCGACTGTCCATTCCACGTCCTGGAGTTTTTTCTTGATATCCAGAAGCGCTCTGAAAGCTTCCCCGGTGACTTTTGCTTTTCTAAGAAGTTCATCCGAATATGATTTCGGGTCGACAAAATACGGCTCCATAACCTCTTCGAGCTTGTTCAGGGTCTCAAGCCGGTCCTTGTACAGCGATAAAAGCCCGGTCAGCCATTCCCTGGTGCTCATATTCAAATCCGCCCGATCGACAAACTTAGTCAGAAATGGCAGGCTGAGCTTAAATAACTCCTCATCCGACAGCTCACGAATATATTTCCCGTTAAACCAGAGGAGCTTGTCCCTGTCAAAACATGCGGGGGAACTGGACACCTGCTCGAGGCTGAAAAGTTTCTCCAACTCATCGATGGAATAAATTTCCCGATCGGTATCATCGTTCCATCCAAGCCTGACAAGGTAATTTACAAAAGCGTCCGGCAGGAAACCTTCCGTCTTGTAGACCTGGACATTCACCGCACCATGCCGTTTCGACATCTTGCTGCCGTCCGATCCGTGGATCAAAGGTATATGCGCGAATTCAGGCAATTTAAGCTCCAGCGCTTCGTATACCAGGATCTGCTTTGGAGTGTTGGATAAATGGTCCTCGCCCCGTATGACATGGGTCACCTCCATGGCGGCATCATCCACAACGACAACAAAATTATAGGTCGGGTGCCCATCGGCCCTTACAATCACGAAATCCTGGATATCGTCGCGCCTGAACATGACCTCACCGCGGATCAGGTCGCGCACTACAACCGGCGGGCCAGGCTGGATTCGGAATTTAAGGCTTTTCTGTTCGACCGGGATGGATTTCAGCTCGTCCTGTTTCTCGTAACAACGGCATTTCGTAGATCCGGTTTCCGCCTGCGGGGGGCAGTTACATTCATATGCATACCCAAGGTCTTTTAGTTTCTGTGCCGCTACTCGGTGGGATTCTTTCCGTGCGCTTTGAAGATACGGGCCATGATCGCCTTTTTCCAGGGAGGAATCCAGAGGGTTGCTTTCATCAACACCTTCATCCCAGAAAATTCCCAGCCAGGTAAGACAGTCCACAAGGTTTCTCAGGCTTGCTTCGGTACTCCTGGCCATGTCGGTGTCCTCGATTCTCAGGATAAACGTACCCCCATATCGTCGCGCGTACAAATAGTTAAAAAGAGCGGTTCTCGCGCTTCCGATATGAAGCTCACCGGTCGGCGACGGGGCGAATCGTACCCTCGGACCGGAATTTTTTAGCGTATTTTTTGGCGATGACATTTTTTCTTCCGTACCACCGATCAATAAAGGAGTTTTATGATCCTAACACACATCCCTGCAATCCGGCAATCGGAATTTATTAATCCCCCGCCCGTTGCATTTTGAAGGGTATCAAGTTATATACAAAACATGTATCGGTAACTCTGGCGAATAGAGGACCGTATAACGGGAAGGGCAATAGATTTTTTAGAGGATACGCAAGTGATCTACCTGGATAACGCCGCCACAAGCTGGCCGAAACCTGCAACCTGCATACACGCGCTGGAACACTTCATCGCGAAAATTGGGGCTAATCCTAAATATTCCCTCCATCAGCAGGCCCGGGTCGGCGAGGATGTAATGGATGAAGCACGGAGTAATGTCGCAAAAATCCTCGGCGTGAAGCAGCCAAAGCATATCGTTTTTACCCTCAACGCGACCGAGGCGCTCAATCGTATTTTATGGGGTTATGCGGACCGCGGTTTCAGGGTGCTCGCCAGCCGTTACGAACATGCATCCATAACACGGCCATTATCCATTTTGAAAAAGAGACGCAGAATAAAAATCGAGCGGATCGGTGATCCGGTGACGGGGATTATCTCTCCCGATCACGTGCATGAAGCCTGCGAAAATAATCCTGCCAATCTTCTCGTCATTACACACGCGTCCAACCTGACCGGAACCCTCCAGCCCGTTGATAAAATTGTCAGTGCCGCGCACGAGCACGGCTGTGCCGTACTTGCCGATGTCGCCCAGACTGCCGGCGTCCTTCCCATTAAGGCCGATAAATGGGGGGTTGATTTCCTGGCTTTTGCCGGCCACAAGCACCTTCTGGGTCCGATGGGAGTAGGCGGATTCTACGTCGCCGATCCCGACATGCTCGAACCGGTGATTGTCGGTTCCGCCGGTCCGGGTGATGCTTCGGATGAAATCCCGACCGGCATGCCCAGCCGGCTGGAGCCTGGTACTCCAAACGCGCCCGGTATCGCGGGCCTGGGAGCAAGCTGTCTCGGTTTACTGGATAAGGGAGTTTCAAATATCCGGAAGGAGCACCAGCGCCTTACGAAAAAAATTCTGGATGCATTCAGGGAAGTCCCCGGTCTCAAAATATATGGCCCGGCTGATGTACGCAAACGGACCGGAATAATCGCGTTCAACATCGATGGATTACGTCCTTGCGAGGTTGGCGAATACCTCGACCAGAAATTTGAGATTTTAGTAAGGACTGGGCTTTGTTCCTGTTACTGGGGGAATGAGTTAATCGGGACAATTCCCGATGGTGTGGTCAGGGCGAGCCTGGGCTATTTTACAAAGGATGATGACGTTGAACTCCTCATCGAGGCGGTCGGGATGATAGCCGAGGATCTTCCCCGGTCCGTGTGATCGAAATTTCCATAGATTAGTCCCTACCGGTTAAGGTTTCAATTTTAATTCCCGAATCTGTAAATTCTGTTCTCCGTTGCTACAAATAAATGCTGCGGACCGAGACGTAATCCATGAATCTTGGCATCGAATGTCCTGTGTGCGATTTCGGTTCCGGATCCATTTAAAATGTACAGGTCAGTATCCGTGGTGAGTGCGATGTTTCCATCCGATCCTATAAGCGGGGTTTTTGTATAAATCTCTCCTGTACCCGGTCCGGTTGGCAAAGGAAATTCACTGATTAAATTAAGGTCGGAATCGTAAATTTGGAGAGTGTCCGCGGTAATAACCAACACTGAGCCGTTATTTGTAATCGCCGGTCTCAGGTAAGGACCGCAATCGACTACAGTACCGATCGAACCGTCCGGTTCTACACGTTTGAGCTGTCCGTTCCCTACTCCAATCGCGCCCCCGTCATCCGTTATCACTGCGAATGTCGACGAGAAAGATGGTGACGTGGCTGTTGTGTCCCATAGTTGATTCATGTTCAGGTCATAACAGTACAATCCGGTAATGGTGCTAATGTAAATGTGACCTGTGGGTTCATCGAATGAGATTCCCCTGATTTCAGTTAGAAGATCAGTTTCATATACAGTATTAAATGAACCATCCAGGAAGGCTATGTAGGTTGGTGGATCCCCGAAATAATTGCCGCTACGGGCAAATGCGATCAGAGTGCTGCCGTCAGGCAATGGGAAGACATCGAAAATATGCATGCCTTCGAGATCCCCCTGCCAGTAATAATATACATCCACCATTATCGTATAACCCCATCCGGTAGCAATTTGCTGCTCAAGAGTTGGCCAGGCTCCATACTTGTCCAGACCGGACCCGAAGCCTCCCGAACCGGATGCATGACCTGCATAATGCTGGTAGCTCGATTGTCTTGATCTGGTAATCGAATAAAGCCCTGAATCTGTCAGGACCATACGATAGCCTGTCTGAACTGCTTCACCTGTATCCTCCCCGAATAAGAAGGAACGCACATAGTTATACTTTTTAGATTCACTGATATATGAACCAACAACATATTTATAATTATGACTGAGAAATAAACTCTCGTCCTCTGAGATTAAAAGGTCCCGGAAGGAGTCATACTCCCCATACAATCCCTCAATAAAATCATCAGATGCCAGATCGACAGGTAATGGATATGACGACCGGTTGTTCCTGTAATAATTTACTCCTTCAATCGGGTGTCCACCGCCAAGATATTGCGCCGGGTTGATCGAATCAAGGACGGTGGTTGTCATGGTTCTGATGACCGGCCCGAAATTATCCGAGTTAACAGCGACCCTGATCTCAACATCGGTATCGACCTCCACTCCGTATGTTGAGTAAAGCGGTTCAGCGACATTCGGATTCTCGAAATTTCCGACATCCAGGGGATCACTCGACCATTCGTATGTAATCCCTGAATCACCGCTCGCGGCTACGCTGTATGTCCATGAAGAATATTCATCACCCGACAGTGGACCGGTGATCTCCCCAACCAATAGTTCCGGATCGGGATTGTTTTGAGGAGCTGAATCTTCGATTGTAATTTCAATTGATTTGATAATTGGGCCATCGTTATCTGAATTCACCACTACTGTTATTACAGCAGGAGTATCAGTATCGACTTCCGATGCCGTAAAGTTGGTTGTTTCGGCATTTTGTGGGGAAAGGATACCCGCGCCGGGAGGATCGACCGCCCACAGGTATGTGATACCCGTATCACCGGTTGCGGTAATACTGTAATCAGCCGAACTGGTTTCAAGAATAGTCGCAGGTCCGGAAATATCACCAACGATGAGCTTGGGTCCACCGCCGTTGCCACCGCCACCACCACAGCCGATAAAAATTCCCAGTAAAGCTAGAAGTACGATTGCTGGTATTCTGTTCTCCATGGTATCCTCAAAAATCTGGCTAATGAAATAAGATAAGCATCCCCACATATTATCTATTAATCTTAATTATATCATACTGGTTTCCGAAAGCATAATAAAAAAATCCCACATTA
>DAOVJF010000591.1 GCA_030673355.1 Planctomycetota bacterium
GAGTTCCGCAGAGGTTGCTCTCTGGACAATCCTTGCTCTTTCAGACCGTTTGAATGGGGTGATGAATTAAAGGATGGCATTCTATCTGGGTGGAATGAATCACGCGAAAAATGGTAATCTCCCCATCAAATTTCATGTACCGAATCGGTTTAACCGACTTCGGAATTTCAGCCTGTCTGAAAGGCTTAATTTGATTGGGGTTGAAGGAATGAAGAATCTATCATTGGCAATTTTAACATCAATTATTATTGTTGCTGGGATGATTTCGCCGGCGTATCCGGCGTTCGCCCAGGATGAAGATCTTATGATCACCGCGATTGAAATCCGCGGAAACGAGCAGATCCCCGACCAGGAAATACTTATGGTCATGCAGGGTCGGGCAGGGGATGTTTTCAGTCTGAACACTCTTTCCGCCGACCTTGCTGCGATCGAGAGTCTTGGCTGGTTCATGGCTGAACCCGAACATATTCTCGAACCGTTTAACGACGGGGTCAAGGTTATTATTGTACTTATTGAGAATCCATTATTTGTGGGCGTCTCCATTGAACAAACGGGTCCGGGAATATATCCGGCTTCCGAACTTGCACTCCTGTTTGAATCGGAGCCGGGCAAAGTTATCAACAATAACGATATTGCCCGGGGGCTTCAGGCGATAGAGCGCAAGTATCGTGAAGGGGGTTATACTGCCGCGACGATATTCGATATCGATGTTGGTGATGACGGCATTGTCCTGGTCAGCATCAACGAAGGTGTTATCTCGGATATCGTCATCCAGGGGAATACGAAAACCAGAACGCATGTGATCATGCGTGAAATTAATACCCGGATCGGTGATGTTTTCAACGCCGTGACTTTCCGAAGGGACCTGGAGCGTATCTACAATCTCCAGTTGTTTGAGGATATCCAGCCATCGTTCGAGCTTGATGAGAACCGTCAGGTTGTTCTCATGATCATGGTTATAGAAGCCCGGACAGGACAGATCGGTTTCGGTGGCGGGTATTCTTCGAATGACGGTTTCCTGGCCACCTTAAGCTATTCGGAATCCAATTTCCGTGGTCTTGGACAAAGAATCAGCGGCCTTGGGCAGTTCGGTGGACCGAACCCGGATTTTAGTGTCAGTTTTTACAATCCCGTTATCGATAACTCAAGGACCAGTTTTTCCATCGAAGGTTTCATGCTGAGTGAAAGCGATCGGATCAGGGATGAGGATGATCCGCTGGGTGTACAGAGATTCACGATCGAACGTGTGGGTGGATCGACCGGTATCGTCAGGCCGATCAGCGAGTACGTTTCACTGTCTCTGAATTTACGATTTATCGACGGTACTGTCACCTGGCAGGACGAGGATGGCAACGATCTTCCCGAAGGCGAAGTTCCTGATATTGATACCAATGAATGGATAAACAGGGGATTAATAGATGGTGCCACGAATTCTCTTTCCGCGAAGCTCGCGTTTGACTCGAGGGACTTTACCCTGGACCCGTCGCAGGGACTGGTCGCAAGTTTCCAGCCGACAATGCTTGGGCATGTTCTGGGTGGGGATTACGATGCGTTCAAGTATGAATTTGAACTCAGGCATTACATCCCGCTCTCATCCCAATCCAGGGATTTAAGCGAGTTATCGCCTACCC
>DAOVJF010000328.1 GCA_030673355.1 Planctomycetota bacterium
AATTCCAATTCTTAACGAGAAAATGTACCGTAGATTTCCGCTTCTTCGACAATCTTACCTTCCATAAGGGGACGCAACTGTTCCGCACTCATGCCGGGTCCAAGATTGAGTCGCTCACCGAGAGCGTACAGTTTGAAGAAGTAGCGGTGGTCGGGTCCCGGAGGGGGATGCGGACCGTCGAATCCTATCTTTTTCCAGCTATTTTTGCCCTGTTTCGCGTGGCCGAGCTTGTCGAGAGTCGGCCATTTTGGGATACCCGTATCAAGGCCGTCTTCTTCGGCCGCCAGACCGTAAAGTACCCAGTGTACCCATGTGCCGCCCGGCGCGTCGGGGTCCTCGCAGATCAGCGCAAGTTCCACAGTGCCCAGCGGAAGATCGTCCCACTTCAGAGACGGGCTCAGGTTATCGGTGGAGAAGGCATGTCTGTCAGGGAGTCGTCCTTCCTGGGTGAAATCATCGCTAATAATTTTCATCGTAATCCTCCTGGTCGGGAACTGGGGAGATTATACACGATTTTTGAGAAGCGATGTAAGTGTCCATGCGCAGAATGCGCAAGTTACAAATGCGCAGAATGCACATGGAACAGGGGTCATGCGCAGAATGCGCAAGTTACAAATGTGCAGAATGCGCAAGTTACAAATGTGCAGAAGTGATGTGCGATATCATTTATCTACGGCTGTCGATGGGTTAGAATACATCTGACCGTGACGCTTCTTACCGAATATTCCGAACAGTTTCACGCCGCTTACTGGATGGTTGGCTTACGGCTGGTTATTATCCTGGTGCTGGCATATTTGATCGGGCCGATTGTGGCGAAGCAGTTGAGAAGGGCGGAATCCGACCGAAAAAAAATCGAGGGCAGTTTGAAGATCGGGGATGGGGACAGAATCAGATTTTCGACTTCCACTCCGGGCGTGCCGGTGTTTTCGGTGCGGAACATGGTCTGGTTCACCGCGATCATCGGTTGTATCGTCCTGTTCTCGGTCGGGATGGTACGGCACCTGTCGTTTCATTCAAAGGCGTGGGACCTTGCTATTTTCGACCAGGTAATATGGAACCTCGCTAACGGCAACGGATGGGAATGTTCCGTGAGAAATGTGCAGGACCTTCGGGGGGACCATTTCGAGCCTATCCTTTATCTTTTCGTGCCGCTCTATAAAATTATTCCGCATGTTGGATGGCTTCTTGGTGTGCAGGCGCTTGCCCTGGTTGGAACGGGAGTGCTGTTGTTCAACACGTACCGTGACAAAATCGGCGAGTTGCCATCCTGTTTGATATTTCTCGCATTTTGTTTCTACCCACCATTGCACTGGCTGTCGCTCGCGGATTTCCATCCGATCGCACTGGCGCCGTTTTTTATCGCGCTTGGATGGATGGGTTCGAGAAAGGATAAATTACTGGTCCTGATTGCCGGGCTGATCGGGTTGGCGCTCTGCTCGGAAGAAGGCCTTATTGTCGCGGGATGGTGGGGTCTCTGGGAGTTTACGGATCGAGGTTACTGGAAGTTTCTATTTAAAAATCAACCGGAAGCTACGGAAGGGCAAACGCTGAAAGCCTGGTTACTTCTGATATTTGCCATAATGTTCTGGGTGGTGTTTGTTTATCTTGCAGCATGGTATATTCCGGCGCACCGGGCTGAAGGTGAAGGGTATTTCTATGTTCATCGATACGCTTACCTTGGAGATTCGGTATCTGAAATCGCGGTAAATTTCTTTATAAAACCATGGCTCTGGATTTTACACGCGCTCGATGGGAGAGGATTGTCATTACTCGCGTTATTTTTAGTTCCGCTCTCGCTGCTTCCGTTAAGGCGTCCAAAGGTGCTTCTCCTTCTGTTACCAACGGCACTTTACACACTTTTATCTGTCAGCCCGGAACAGAGATCGATATTTCACCAGTACACGGCGATCTGGATTCCGTTCCTGTTTATCGCGGCGGCTGAGGCGATCCCTCTGACTAAGAAAATCGCAGGACGTCTGGTGAAGATAAAAAAGAGCCCTGATTTATATAAGCTGGAACGGGCTTCGATTCTTGTAACAGCGTCGATACTCGGATTCCTTCTGTTTTCTCCGTTGTTTGGACTGAGCATGCATCCGGAAATTTTTACACCGGAGGATTGGGCGGCGGAGGCAAAAGGGATTGTGGAAAGTGTCGGTCCGGATGACGCGATATCGGCGCCATCGGCATTGTGTCCGCATCTGAGCCACAGGCGGGTTTTATTATTGAAACCGAACACGACATGGCCGACAAATGAGGAACTGATAGTGCTTCCGGATTTCCCGCCGGGTGAATAATGGGTGTTGAAAAAGTTAATTATTTTGTTTAGGGGGACACCTGCTTTTCGACGGGCGAAAAGAGGTGTCCCCGATCTCAGCGTGTCCCCGATCTCAGAAAAAAAAAGCGGCCCGAAGGCCGCTGTGATGTTTCAAAAATTGAATTTTAAATTCAACGTTTTACGAAATATTCTTGAGAGCACGGCAGATGACTTTTCCGGTGTAGTCATCGCCAAAGAAATTTTCACCCTCAAGCCCGTTCGTCGCCTGCATGAACGCGACCTCGTTTCCTTCTTCATCGATCCACTGGTAGTTGAGAAGATAGAAGGTCATGGTGCCGCCGAAGTCAGTATCGACGAAAGTCATATGGTGCCGAATCAGGATGCAGTTGAGGACCTCCAGGTTACCGTTGATCATGAAGATCGCGGGACCGGTCCCCAGTGTCGCCATATCCCAGCTTATATCGAAATTAACATCCCCAATTGAGCCCGATCCACTGCCGAAATCGATCCAGGGATGGCAGATGGGATGGGTTATCTCGAATGTATCATTGTATTGGTAAACGGTCCCGGCATGATACTGCCCCTCGAGGATAAGGTCGCCGTTCTCAGCATCAACAAAATCAAACTCATGCGGGCAAAAAATATCCTGGCCCATCGTGGGAGCGTCCTCCTTGAAGAAGAAATCCGCGTTTGGCCAGGTGCTTTTTGCCAGGGCGGGAACATCCGGATCGGTCGGAAGCAGCCACTCGCATATTGCGGGCGCGGATGGAGGGACGACGGTGAAGTCCCATGGTCCGTTTGCAGCCTGGTAATCGAGTCCACTCAGGTTGTCGATCGAGCTATTATAGTACTCGAATCCCCTTACACCGTAGAGATGATCGGCGGAATTCCACTGGTCGATAAGGTCCACGCAGAATGGATCGAATCCGGTTACCGTTACCTGGAGCTTGGTATCGAGCTCATCTTCCAGACCCCATTCATCCACAACTTTCAGTCCGATGAAATGAATTCCAGGCTCGTAGAACTGGTAGGAAACCTGGTCCTGGTCCTGTATATCGATCGGGTCATCGTAATCGTTGTTGCCGTCCATATCCCAGTAGACATGGACGATATCGCCGTTGCCGTCATCATCAAGCGAGAGATTTGTGAACGTGACAGTTTCACCGACACTTACATCGGTCAGGTCGACCTCGGCATCGGCAATCGGAGGGCCGTTCACTTCCACAAGGATTGGATCGTCAAGATCGTCGGTATTGTTTGTCGAATCCGTAACCCTGTGCTGTACGTAATAGTCGCCACCCTGGTAGTAAATATGGGCGGTGTCTTTGATGAACTTGTCATAATTGCCATCACCATCGAGGTCCCATTCAAAATACGTGATGTCTCCCGGTCCGTCCGGATCGATGGAGCAGTCGAAGAAATATACCAGTTGCTTGGTGCTGGGATGAGGATTATCGACATCGCCGCACGCGACAGGCATTTCTCCGGTTCCGCCGCCGACTATAATTTCAAGCGGATCATCAAGCAGGTCTGAATTGTCAGCCGTATCTGTCACCCGAAGCTGGATTTTGTAAGTGCCTGCATTGGGATACTGGATATCTGGAAACTGATCGAATCCGCCCGGATTGAAACCATCGATCGGGTTAAACGAGAAATCCCATTCCCATTCGACGATGTCTTCGTTGCCATCGGGATCGGTGGAATCATCGAACAGAAACACTTTCTGATTTTCTTCAGGCTCGTAGTTATCTGCGTGTGCGGCAGCCGTGGGTTTCTGGTTGCCACTCGTTGAAACAGTGATGGTCAACGGATCATCGAGCATATCCGAGTTGTCATCGGTATCGGTTACGCGAA
>DAOVJF010000458.1 GCA_030673355.1 Planctomycetota bacterium
AAACTCGAAAGAGTCGTGGTCTATACAGACAAAGATGAACCGTATCTTCCATTAATTTCAACGGACGAGGTAACTGTTAAAATTTCCCTTTCAAATCTTCTTAAGGGGAACGCGACGCCCACTACGGTACACATATCGGGCTTTAATGCGTCGTTACATATCGGGCCGGATGGAAAAATAGCTTTGCCTGAATGGACAATCCAGACGGCTGGCGTCGGGGAGCCGGTTTTTCATGCCGGGTATTTACAAACATCCGACCGTACAGACGCTGTTCACATTACTTTCGAGGATGGGATACTCGAAATCCACAAACTGTTTCCCAGGTTAACCGAAACGGTTAACGTGGTTTTCACAAAGCTCGAAGGAACCGGGAATTATTTCAATGGAGAGGGATTCGAGATCGAAGAAATTACCGGGGATTACCTCTCAACACCAATAGTTCTCGAAGGAAATGTGCCAATAAAGAAAAATGAGCCGATGGACATTACCGCTAGTATCGGAACCGTCACACTTGCGACAATTTTCAGGGATATCGACCCGCTTTTCAGGGGAAATACATATCTTCCCGACGGCACAACCTCAACTGTAATTCAGATTTCAGGAACACCGGAGGAGCTTACAGTTACGGGTAATGTCACGCTTGTCGATGCTTATATCGGCAACGCGAAAATCGAATCAGCGGACGCGTCCATATCGTACAACGCGGGAATAATAGATCTTTCGGAAGGTGTGATTGAAGCGTATGGCGGCCGGGCAAACGCAACCGGTCGGATCAATCTGCTTTCAGCCACTCCGCTGTGGAACGGCATATGCACATTCGAAGATCTGGATCTGCCGGTGTACCTTGAAGAGAACAACTATTTTTCCAATGAAATGACCGGGGAATTTTCTGGGTCGCTCGATGCGCACGGCGATTTTTCAAATCCCGATTCTTTTTCATGTGTCCTGGACATTGAATCCGCGAACGGACATTACCTGTCACCATTCTCCGATCGATTCACCCACATGATATCGGGTTCCATGGATGAGTCCGAAGTCCGGGATGAAGAAATGACGGACTTCGACGACCTGACAATCCGTGCCAGGATCAATCAGTCGGAAATTCTTATAGAGAGATTCCATTTTGTGTCAATGGATCTGCAGGTAGAAGCTACCGGTACTGTCGGGTTTAACAAATCCATCGAAGCTCGCGGGGGTTTGAGCGTTCCCTTAGAAAGCGCGAGAAACCATCCACGGTTCGGAAGGTATGTGAATGTTTTGCCGGATACGTTAAACCGCGCGTCACTCGAATTCTCCCTGTCGGGCTATATTTACGACATCGAGTTCAGAGCAAGCCCATCGGAAAATCTTTTAAGGGGACTTGTGGATGACAGTAGCGACTTTCTTCATGACCTTGGCGATTTAATTCCCGATTTTTAATAAAGAGGATCAACATGACCGACAATATTGACATCGGACGAGACAGATTTAATAAAAATGTTAAAGCGCAAAAGGATGCGGGTAAAATCCGATCCCCAGAAAGCACATCGGGGTTTGACTTCGATGCCGCGTACGCACCGCCGGATTTACCCGACAAGGACCTTGTTCCCGAAATTGGA
Source organism: Planctomycetota bacterium (assembly GCA_030673355.1). GTDB lineage: Bacteria > JAJVIF01 > JAJVIF01 > JAPKYR01 > JAPKYR01 > JAPKYR01. Next base: position 1,599 of record DAOVJF010000458.1, read on the forward strand.
TGGCCCGGTGAATTCCCATACACACGCGGGATTTACCCGACAATGTACCTTGGACGGTTATGGACAATGCGCCAGTACGCCGGTTTCGGGGATGCGGAATCGACAAACAAGAGATACCATTTCCTGATCGATTCCGGATTAACCGGACTTTCGGTGGCATTCGATCTCCCCACCCAGATGGGCATGGATTCCGACAGCCCTTTAGCGGAAGGCGAGGTGGGCAAAACCGGTGTCGCGATCGACAGTGTCAGGGACATTGACTTGTTATTCGACAGGATCGACCTCGGGAAAGTGACAACGTCGATGACAATCAATTCCCCGGCATCCGTTCTATTGGCCATGTATATCGCGGTCGCTGAAAAAAGAGGGGTGGAAATTAAAAGCCTTGGGGGGACAATTCAAAATGACATCCTGAAGGAATACATGGCAAGGGGAACCTATATTTATCCACCTGAGCCAAGCATGTACCTCGTGAGCGACTCCTTCCGGTATTGTTCGGGTAATTTACCGAGATGGAATCCGATTTCCATTTCAGGCTATCATATCCGCGAGGCGGGATGCACGGCGGTGCAGGAAGTGGCATTTACACTCGCGGATGGCCGCCAGTATGTCCAGGCCGCCATCGACGCGGGCCTGTCGGTAGACAGTTTCGCTCCCCGGCTCAGTTTCTTTTTCAACGCTCACAATAACCTCCTTGAAGAAGTCGCCAAGTACCGGGCCGCGAGACGATTGTGGGCAAAGATCATGAAAGATGAGTTCAAAGCTGAGAATCCGAAAAGCTGGATGCTGAGGTTCCATACACAGACCGCGGGAAGCATGCTCACAAGGGAACAACCGATTAACAACGCCATTCGTGTCGCGATGCAGGCTTTGGCCGCCGTTCTCGGAGGCACACAGAGCCTTCATACGAATTCGATGGACGAGGCGTTATGCCTGCCGACCGAATCAGCGGTCCTGCTCGCACTCAGGACACAGCAGGTTCTCGGGTACGAGAGCGGCGTAGCAGACATAATCGATCCACTCGGGGGTAGTTGGGCAATCGAATCACTTACAGATAAAATTGAGGCGGAAGCTAAAAATTACATCGGGGAAATCGACCGTCGCGGAGGTATGTTACAGGCTATCGAGGAAGGTTACCCGCAACGTGAAATCCAGAATTCGGCGTATGAATGGCAGAAATCGGTTGATTCCAATGAACGTGTGATTGTCGGCCTCAATAAATTCCAGGTGGATGAAAAGGGCGAGGACGAGCTGGAATACCTG
>DAOVJF010000076.1 GCA_030673355.1 Planctomycetota bacterium
CGGGGACATGTCTTTTTTCTCCAGTTACAGGGTTGAATCATGCTAAGTGGTGATTAGGGAAAAAAGCACGTGTCCCCTATGCGGATTGATGTACGTCGTTCACTTACATTGGGGAATGATTCAGGATTTTTTGAGGGCCGGGGACAAGGCATTTTTCCCTTGATATACAATGGTAAAGTCAGGTTTATCACTGGAGAAAAATGGCATGTCCCCTGATTAGTCCTTATTTGAGACCGGGGACACCTGCTTTTCGACGGGCGAAAAGAGATGTCCCCAATAATACACCGATGGAGGCGGGCGAAAAGAGATGTCCCCAATAATACACCGATGGAGGCGGGCGAAAAGAGATGTCCCCTTACAGTGACGACCCCCTTACAGTGACGACCCCCATTCAGTGACGATCCCGGGGACATGTCTTTTTTCTCCAGTTACAGGGTTGAATCATGATAAGTGGTGATTAGGGAAAAAAGCACGTGTCCCCGAAGTCAAAATTATGCCAAATTCCCTTCCGTGCTGTATAATCCTCTCAATATAAAGGGAATAAAGCCAGGATATTGTCAACGAACCAAAATAACTCAAACGCCTCCGCCGGATTAAACCCCGGAAAGGTTCTATTGTGGCCGTTCGCCCTCGCGGGATGGATCACAACCGCCATTGTGCAACCGATAATCAATGTTTTCGATTATGTCGGGCGACTTCTGATTCTGACTGTCCAGGCCTTGTGGTATATCGTCACGCTCCGTATCCCGGTCGCGCTAACCCTCCAGCAAATGGCTCACCTTGGTGTCGACAGCCTTTTTATCGTGGGCTTGTGCCTTATGTTCACGGGGATGATCCTCGCGATAATCCTTGCGGAACAGGCGATAGATCTTGGTTTCGGAATTCAATACATCGGTGGCGCGGTCGTTTATTCACTTGCGAAAGATCTGGCGCCGGTACTTGGATGCATGGTTATCGCTGGACGAGTGGGCTCCGGAATCGCGAGCGAGATCGGGTCGATGGTGGTCACCGAACAGGTCGACGCGTTGCGAGCGCTTGCTGTCCCGCCTGTAAGACATCTTGTAGTGCCCAGGCTGCTGGCTTGCACGATTATGGTTCCTGTGGTGATATATATCGCCGGTTTCATCGGGGTTGCGGCAGGTTGGTACCCTGTATACCACATGCCGGCGGCGCATGTCAGCCAGCGGATTTACTTTGACAGCGTTTTCACGCAGCTTGATTACAAACTTTTATGGATCTGTTACAAAAAGAGCCTGTATTTCGGAATAATCATTGCACTGGTGGCATGTCTGGAAGGATTCGCTACCAAAGGCGGCGCAAGGGGAGTAGGTATAACGGTAACAAGAGCGGTTGTTATCAGCATGGTACTGATTTTTTTGGCCGACCTGATCCTGACTTTGTGAAAATAAAGAATCTCCTTAGACCAATTCCGCAAAATCGTCGACAAGCACGTTCGACACGGAGATTTTCGAGGTTTGTGGGATGTAGATGTCTCACTGAGCTTGTCAACGCCACCCGGTCTGCGCGCTTAGTTGTCCGCCGATGAAAGTGATGGTTGCGACGAGGATAATTAAGAGTATGGGTTTTAACCTCATGATGCGATTCTCCTTCTGTCAATTGGGGATATCATAGCAAAATCCGGGAGTCTGGTTCAGTCATGCATTAAGTTTTTCACGTCTCCATACTGAGATACATGACCCGGGGAATTTCCTTGAATCCTGAAATCTGATAAGATGGTCAATCTGAATATGGCTATAGACCCGAAAGATATCAGGAAGCTGTCAGTTCTGATCCCGTGCTACAACGAGGAAAATAACATCGAAGAAATCATTGACCGCGTTGTGGCAGTCGACACCGGTCTCGATCTTGAGATTGTCGCGGTGGATGACGGCTCGAAAGATCGCACCGTCGAAATCCTTCACGAACTTGAGGCGAAATATCCCGGCATTTTGAAGGTCCATGAATCCAGGGTGAATACCGGAAAAGGTTTTGCGGTCAGAATCGCCCTTACTTATGTAACGGGTGATATAGTAATAATCCAGGACGCCGACCTTGAGTACGATCCTGAGGACTACCCCAATGTCCTCGCGCCGATAATAAACGGGGAAGCCGATGTGGTTTACGGGTCGCGATTCCTCGGGAAATCCCGTCCGGAGGGCATGAAATTCATGAACTGGATGGCAAACAGGGCGCTTGCGATACTCGCGACTCTGTTGTACGGTCAGCATCTGACCGATGAGGCAACCTGTTACAAGGTTTTCCGTCGCGACGTTCTCGATTCCATCAAACTCACATGCCTAAGGTTTGAATTCTGTCCCGAGGTCACGAGCAAGGTGCTCAAGAAAAAGTACAAGCTGGTTGAGATACCGATAAACTACCGCGGACGGACGTCCGAAGAGGGCAAGAAAATCAACTGGATCGATGGGCTGGAAGCATTCTGGACCCTTTTTAAATATCGTTTCAAAAGTTAGGAGAACGGTGAAAATGATGTCAAAAACAATTACTATCTCAATTTTACTGATCGTTTTGTTGACCTGTATTGCCGGCTGTCAAGGCGGCTCGACAGTTGGAAACCTGATTGGAACGGTAGTGCGGGAAGAGACACTTGAAAAAATCCCCAATCCGGTCCTGGTTATCAGAAATTCAGCTTCGAACCCTTATGTTGTAGATGAAACTATTCATGGGGACTCACTGGGGAGATTTGAAATTACACTGGAGCAGGGAGCATACGACATCCGGATATCGGGTGACTCGGGCGCATCCTTCTTTACATGGCCTGAACCAATTGGGGTTGAGCAAAAGCATGTAACGATCGTTCTTCTGGAACTGCCGGATGGATATTAATAAACTGCGCATGGTTAAAGCATTTTTTTTATTGTAGGGGCGTTGCTTGCTGCGCCCATAGAGAGCGGTAATCACCTGGGCCAATGGATTTTCCCCTAACCGCGATTAAGGTTATCGATTCATATGGACAACGAGATTCTGATTGACACCGGGCCGGAACAGGTAATCAAGGGAAGTCACCTGCCCCCTCCCCCCAAAGAATATAAAGGCGCGAAGCTTCCGGAACTTTCCGCGTTCATGCCGGCCTATAACGAGGAGCGGAACATACGGTGGGTCACCGAGGATATGCTGATCAAGCTCCGCATGGTGACGGATGATCTCGAACTGATAATTGTCAACGACGGCAGCGCGGACAAAACCGGAGAAATTATCGACAGGCTCCAGGAGCGGTACCCGGAAGTGATCGCGAAACATCATTCTGAGAACCTTGGCTATGGGGCCGCGTTAAAAACCGGGTTCTCATCATGTTCGAGTAAATATATTTTCTATCCGGATGGCGACGGGCAGTTTGACAGCGCTGAAATCTCCGGCCTGATTCCGCTTCTTGAAAAAGGCGACGTGGTTTCAGCCTACAGAATCGATAGAAAAGATCCATGGAACCGTATTCTTAACGCCTGGATTTACAACACATTTCTACTTATATTTTTCAAACTGAACGTGAAGGATGTCGATTGCGCGTTTAAACTTTACAAGGCGGAATTTTTCGATAACATCCAGCTCAAAAGCGATGGCGCATTGATCGACGCCGAGGTATTGATAAAGCTCAGTAAACAGGGCGCGAAAATTGTCCAGTGCAGTGTCCATCATTACCCCAGGCTGGCGGGCGAACAAACCGGAAGCAAGCTGAAAGTAATTTTCAAAACCGCGAAGGAGATTCTCGCCAACTGGCGCGACCTGGCGTAACATGTGCATTCTGTATTCAGTAACATGTGCATTCTGCGCATGACTCTTCAGTCTCATGCCCATCCTGGGCATGAAAGGATTTACACTATGACCAAAAAACGAAAATACAAAACACACACATTCAAAGGCAGCCTGTCCTGGACCGGTGGACGTACATGGGATTTCTCCGCTGACGACACACCCGCATTCCATGGCGCCCCGCCTGAAAGGTTCAGGGGAGAAGCCGGTAAATTGACTCCTGAAGACCTGATGCTCGCCAGCGTTAATACCTGTATGATCTCGACTTTCACTTCATATGCCGCCAGGGAAAATTTCGAGCCTGTATCCTACGAGAGTGAAATCGAAGGCATTCTCGAGCACACGGATGATGCGGGATTTATATATACGAAAATAATCGTCCGGGTGAAAATGGTTGTTAATTCAGAGGAAGAAAAAGCCATCGCAATGGATTGCCTTGACAGGGCACATCTTGGGTGCTGGATGTCCAACAGCATGAAAGCCGAGATAACGATCGAACCCGAAATTGTGATCCGGGGTTGAGTGATGGGTAAGAGTAATTCAGAAAATTCCAGCGATACCGATAACCGGGCGGTAGTAAGTAAGTTTGAAAAATCAGGGGAAAATCGGGGGATATCAAATATTATCCAATGCCTCAATTACATCCTCTTTCTCTAGCTTAGCCTTTCTCAATTCTGCCCTCATTGTTCCAAGTTTTACTTCTTTATGTTTGGGAATTGAAGCAAGAAGCGGGTTATCGGGATGCTTCATAATTATATGCGGGGAATTGGCCAGTACCTCATAACCATGATACTTAAATATTTCGACCCATTGCTTCCAGTTAAGCACCGGGGTTTTCTTTCTACTGGAACGCTTTTTCTTCCTCGTCATTTTATTAGCTGGATACATCAACCGGATATTGATTTAAGGGGGGCAACGTAATTGAAGTACCTGAAGAAATCAGTGGAATTGTATCCTGTGCTATCTGTTTGCTAATACTATAAATATTCATTGTGGGAACAGGTAATTCGACCTCTCCAAATCCTAATGCTTTAAGATGTTCACCAATCGTACCGGTTTCTATAGCAACTACGAGCGTAGTCGCAATCAATTCTACAAGAGTATCATATGCTTTAAGTTTAGTTTTTCCGGCCACAATAAGCTGTAATTCCGGGCACTCAGCAAGCCAATCCCCATCTTCTTCATATTCCTTATGAGAAAGACAGTAATTCAGCGACCGCAGTTGGCTGTTAATCTGAATGTAAGGCCTTAATTTCTTAGATTTAATTTTAACCATGGTAACTTCGCTTTTAAATATTATCGCAAAAGCTTAGCATATTGTCATGCCTTTAAAATAAAATTCAAGTTTTGCATGTGATCGATACTCTTATCCGTACCATTTATAAGGCTTGGCGTCAAGAGATAAACCACAAGAAGAAAGGCTCCAGACCACTATTTATCGGCGAAACCCATATACTTGCTAATGTGGAATCGATTCCGAGTTTTAATTTATCAGCATGTTGATTCAGAACTGGATCGGTGGATTAAACGCGACTGTGTCGAGAAGCCATTTGAACGCGTCTCCGTAATCAAAATCGGTCGGCACAAACTGTCCTCCGGATGCTTCAGACCACGCCGCTCTTACTTTTTTCCCAGCAATCCCGTCAACTTTTAATCCTGCACCATACCAAGCATTCAGAGTTTCCTGGACCAGAATAACCTGGCTTACTGATCCATACCATTTCACCGGTCGCGATAGATCGGCATGGATGTGATCTTCATGCGCACGGTTATAACCCGCTGTAAGCACCACCCCGAAACGCCTGGCTATCAGGCAGGCGAGACGGGTCGCGGTTACTCTCGCGAGCGAATCACTTCTCCCGGCCTTGTAGACATAGACCTTGCTTTCCGACCCGCCGGAGGGTGATCTTCTCACAACCGCGCCATCGAAATCGACAGCGATGCCTTCCTTGTGCGCTCCCGGCTTATTGACATAAACGCCGGCCGTGAGTATTTTCTCGATATAATCCAGCCAGCCGATTTTTTTAAGGTCTTTTCCCAGAAGTTCGAGTGCCTTACGTAATTCCCCGGTACCTTTAAATCTAAGTTTTGTGGGATGCGGGACTCCGTATAGTGTTGAGCGGTCATACCATAGCGGCACGCCCAAAGCATCTGTTAAATCGATCAATGACATTCAATTTCACCTGTCCTTTGACTACTACTAGGACAAGTTCCGCATCAATTGGCGCAAAAAATATCAATAATCCGAATGTATATATTTTTTGTTATGTTACTATTTCCCAACCTGCATGCCTTGTAAAAACGACAACTCATTCCCCGATCTTAAAAACCGTACCCTGGTCTACGCACTCGGTATCTACATCAACCCCGGCATGCGTAAGCTCCTCCTTGAATACCTTAAAAAGTGCGCTCCGAATTATAAAGAAGTCCATGTCATGTTCTGCTACTGGTGGCCCGGAGTTGAGAAGGAACCGTTTGTCGACGCGGTTAACGATCTTGGAATCCCGAATCTGAAAGCGCATGAATTTGCGATCATGGCGTCGCCCGAGTACGGTCGCAAGCTCGGATGGCCCGGCGCTAACTGGCCAAACGCTCTCGGGACAACCGCCGCTGAAATCCGCAAAATGGCCCGATTTCTCAGGGAAATCAAGGCGGATTTCATTCATATCATACTCACCGAGTACCAGGCCAATTTTGCATTCGCGCGTGCTGCGAAGCTGGCAAAAGTTCCGGTCAGACTTCTTTCTTTTACCGGTGTTGCCCCACCTCCGGCTCGATTCCGCACCTTTATTAACAGTATTACCAACCATTACCTGACTGGAGTCCTCCTCGCGACATCGGCGGATTCCGATGGGGCCGCGACTTATTTTCCTGGTACACCGCAGGCGATAATTCACGGATGGGGTCTCGCGCCGGATTTATTCAGGCTACAGAACTTGAATCCAAAACGGATTAGGGACGAACTCGGACTGTCGGACGATGATTTACTGATCGGAACCACGACCAGGATCGCGCCACTGAAAGGCCAGGATAAATTAATAAAGGCTCTCCCCAGGGTCATCCGGAAATTCCCCGATCTGACATGCGTGATTCTCGGCGGACGGTATGATCCCGACCAGCCTGAACAGAAAAAACTGGAATCCATGGCACAGGAGCTTGGCGTTGCTGATAACGTGAAATTCCTCGGGGAACGGGATGACACTCCCGATATTTTCGCCGCGTTCGATGTCGGGGTGCATCTTGCCGATTTTGATTACCTGCCTTTTGGAATTCTCGAATGCATGGCGCTCGGAATTCCATGCCTGTGCACCGGTGTCGGGGGGATCCCCGACATAATTACTCACCAGGAGACTGGATTCCTTGTAAAACCAGGCGATATTGAATCCGCGTCGATACGCCTTCTGGAACTTCTGGATGATCCTGGTCTTCGCGATCGCATTGGGAATGATGGGCAACAGCTTGTTTTGAGACGCTACAACCTCGATCAAGCTGTCGAGAGCCTGAAGGAAATGTATACCGACACATTATCAAATGTGCTGAAACCTGAGTACGGGATTTAGTTGTAACAGAGGCATGACCGTTAGGGAGTGCACTCCCTTACGGTCATGCCTCTGTTATTATGTTTTCGATCTGTGTGGCCGCTTCCTCTTTACTAATCCCTTCCACTCCCATTTTCCACATCCCGAAAAATTCTACATTACCTTCCCTGCCGGTAATTGGGCTTTTCATTAATCCCCTGAGTCCGGGCGGTTTTTCATTTTCGAATATCTCCGGCAAAATAAATGATCTCAAAACTTCGCGCCAGGTGTCCGGATCTTTGACCACACCCTTGGGAGCTTTCCCTTTTCCGGCTTCGAACTGGGGTTTTATGAGCGAGAGGAGAACACCATCCTGTTTCAGCCTTTGGGGTATTTTTGGGAAAATAAGTTTCAATGAGATGAAAGAAACATCGACAACCGCAAGATCGAACGGTCCCGGTGCCTGGTCGGGTTCGAGATTCCTCGCGTTGACTTTTTCGATTACCGTCACCCGATCGTCGGTTCTCAGGGACCAGTCGATCAAACCCCTGCCGACATCCAGGGCGATCACATGACACGCTCCCCGTTTCAGGAGGCAATCGGTGAAGCCGCCGGTCGACGCGCCTATGTCCAGAGCGTCCCAGCCCGTGGGATCGATTTCAAAATGATCGAGCGCGCCTTCGAGTTTTATTCCACCGCGTGAGACGTATGGACAATCCGGTTCAATAATTTCAATTTTTGTATCGGGATGAATGCGGTCGCCGGCTTTAGGGTTATTTTTGCCACCCACAATCACCTTGCCCGCCATTATCGCTGCCTGGGCACGTGTGCGCGACTGAAACAATCCGCGTTCGACAAGCAATTGATCGAGCCTGATTTTACTACGGGGTGCCACTGAATATTCCGGGATTAAACATGTGACCGAAGTAATTATGGATAATAAGTGCCGTTAGAATTCCAATTATGATCCCGACCCAGACTTCGATTGGATTGTGGCCGAGCAGGGTTTTTAATTCCGCGACGTTCCATCGCTTGAAGAAACTCTCAAGTTTCTGACCCTTGAAAGTTTCCAGATTTGTAAGGTCTTTTATCAGGTTGTTGATTGCCTGCGCCTGCGCGCCGGCATGTCGCCTGATACCCGCAGCGTCATATGCAACCACGAAGCAGAGCGCGGCGGCCAGCCCGAAAACGGGCGTTTGGAAACCCGCGACCAGTCCGATACTTGTCGCGCACGCGATGATCGGAGTTGTGTGGGTCGAGGGCATGCCTCCCGTGCCTAATATTCGTTCCCAGTCGAACTTGCCAGACTGGATCGCGACAATTAAAAATTTCAATAATGCAGCAAGAGCCCATGCGGTCAGGGCTGACACTATCGGTTCGTTATTTAAAAGTTGAGAAACCAAATCTGCCATAGTTATTTTAATCGTCCTCAGTGTCCAGCCTGGTAAGCTCCATCACGCCTTCGGATTCAACCAGGATTCTCACACGATCCTCGGCTTCATCCAGTAAATTTGCGCAATGCCTGGCCAGAACACTGGCCCTTGAATATTCCAATAACGACTTTTCCAGATCGACTTCCTCTACCTCCAGGAAATCGGTCGCTTCCCTCAACGCCTGGTATGCTTCCTCGAAGGACATTTTCTTTATATCGTCCGGAATATCCCGGGCTTTTTTACTCTTACTCATTTAATATCGTCCCCTTCGCTGACTTTTAACTTTATTGTACCGTCGGATACTCTCAGGTCCACAGGATCACCGGGGTCCACCTGGCCGGTCCTGGTAATCAGTTTCCCGGTTTCCCCTTCGAACGCCAGTGAATAACCTCTCGCCAGGATTGCCTGCGGATCGAGAGCGTCCACGCGGCTTACCATCGATCCAAACCGGTGCCGAAGAACTTTCAATCTCCCCGTTATCGCCCTTGAACACCTGCCGGTGATCAGATCCATGCTCTGCCTGAGATTGTTGATCCTGTCGA
>DAOVJF010000193.1 GCA_030673355.1 Planctomycetota bacterium
GGTGTCCCCCCTAAATTCTAAATATATCCATTCAATTTTTATTTAAAAGGATTAGTCTAAATTGTTTAAAAATGACCTATTTTCATTTAAATAAGATTGAAAATTGCATAATTACAATAGTTATGTGATGTCTGGACATGTGATAATTGACAAATTCAGGCTATGAATGTTTAACTCGATCCCTGCTATCTGTTGTTAGGGTGCCTTATAATATCAGAATTGCAGCAGCATCGCCGTAAATTCATCCGCCAATCCTCCACTTTTCATCGATCCCACTATTTCTTCTATGCTTTCTATTATTTCATGCGGGGCAAGGTCAATTGGCAGTAAATTCAGGTGGCAAACGAGAGAATTGAAGTCCTGGTATTCTCGAACCCTGCCGTCTGCTTTCAGAATTCCGTCGGACAACAGAAGAATTCTGTCACCTGGCGCGACTTTGATGGATGTATGTTCGCTCCCGAAGTTATCGGATATTCCCAATGGAATTCCCGTTCCGTTCAGGCTCCGCCATACACGGCCGCCCCACCGTCGGTGTAGCGGAGGCAAATGGCCTGCGTTCAGGTATGTCAGGCGTTTCCGTTTCAGATCGGCATTCATCGTTATTGCCGTCATAAAGTCCACCGAATCATCGGATCGCATCAAAACATCGTTTATTGAATTCATAAGACCTGTTATGGTTTTACTTTCATTAATGATCCCGGCAAAATACGTTTTCAGGTTTGTGAGTCCGCGATGAGAAGATAATATATCACCCGTAAGGTCCCCGAACAGGATTCCATAGCTATGGTCATGATGTTTCACAGCCATCGCGACATCCTCGGTTGGACTACCTTTCACTATCCTGCTCGTCCTGATAATTATCTGGGGTTCGTCAATACATTCGACGCAATTTAACCGCGGCTCGATTTTGGGTTCTATGTTAGTGACCAAACCGGGGACAATTTTCTCGGTTACCGAAATTCCCTTTCGGATATGTATGCACAGCTCTTTGATTGAATCATGATTTATCGGAAGATATCCATCGGCGGTTTGGATCATGAACCCTCTCTCTACGAAGGTTTCTTCAGGACCGGTCATGAATACCATCGGTTTCTGTCTCCGGGCTTTTTGCTTGCCAAGGTTTACCAGCCATCCCGGAGTCGTGTGCCGATCTATAAGAACACAATCATATCGCTCCCTGTCCAGTAATACCGATGCTTCCCTGGGATGGTCCGGCTGGTCTGTGCTATTCCCCAGGTTGGAAACCATTGTGCTGAGTTTAAGCCGGTTATTTTCATCAGCGTCGAGTATAAGAAATTTTGAGCCTTTCATGTCCTCGTCGTAACCACCCGTTTCTGTATATCTTTAGTATCGTTATCTTTAGTATCGTTGAGTGATAAATAGTCTGGTTTTATCGGATTTAATCAATTTTAATTTATCCGTGATTTTCTTAAAATATTTTTACGGCCATGAAATTACCCCAATTATTCTTGATATATTTCCTTGAGAATTGCGACTAATGGGTTCTGGAGTCTATACTGAACGGGTTATGAATCCGGGCATGCAATTAATCCAGGGATTAGTAATCAATGCCGTAGCCGCACTGGCCGCATATTTCGGCAAAGTCATCTCAAAATCCGGGGCTATCGGCGGGTTTATCGTCGGAGTACTGATTTATTTACTCACCGGCTGGAACGGCTACGTCGTCCTTGTCGTTTTTTTTATCCTGGGCACACTTGTCACGAAGGTAAAATATAAAGAGAAAGCCGAGAAAGGGATAGCCCAGGAAGATGAGGGAAAAAGGGGAGCGAAACACGCGATCGCCAACTGCTCCGCCGCTCTTCTTATGGGCCTCGTAGCTTTTATCGCCGCATTTAAGGGAAATACGAATATTCAGACATTATTTCTGGCAGGATTTACAGGGGCGTTTGCAACCGCTTTATCCGATACCGCGTCGAGTGAAATCGGCCAGGCTTACGGAAAAACGACAATCCTCCTGACCGGTTTCAAGCGTGTCCCCCCGGGAACCGAGGGTGCTGTAAGCCTTGAGGGCACACTGGCCGGGATCGGAGCGAGCCTGGTGCTCGGGATTGTCGCGATGGTCACAGGTGTAGTAATTGGATGGCAGGGCCTTACAGCGGTTGTGATCGCCGCTTTTATCGGGAATACACTCGAAAGCATTATTGGAAGCACGATCGAAAGGTTGCCGTTTGTTACAAACGAAGTCACGAATTTCATTAATACGGTCATAGGTGCGGGTGTTGCTATCGGAGTTTATGCTATTCTTATCTGAACCAACTAAGACGAATACCGTGTCAGTAAATTAAAACGAATCGTGGAGGGATTTCAGCATGGAACCAGAAAACCCGAACAATGAAAACTTCAAACCTTCTTCGGAGGAAACCGTGTACGAACCCATAGAACCCCTGCAGGATGAAGATGCCGGCTATGGGGGTTTTGGAGAAGCGCTTGTCAAGCCGTTGCCTCCTCCGATGCGCCTGATTTTCGGCGACATGGCCGGTGTGGTTTTCCTCGTCTGGTTTCCGATAATGGTTGCATTTCTCATTCCGTGGTCGAACTGGATACCCCTCGATCCGATTGTCAAAGACATGAATCTCGTCCATGTCATCGTTGCATTAATTATCGCACTGCCGCCATGGATTATTCTTATGATCCACCTGAAACGCGGTCATCTGTGGGACGGAATTCTCGATATGTTCCTCTGGGCGATCTGGGAATGCATTATCATGATAACTTTATGCTATCTCTACCCCGGTCACGCTGAAAAATTGATCTGGCATGCCCCATTGTACTGGGACACCATGAATCACTGGATCTCCACTGGAATAGGTCCGGAAGGCGATCCCTCAATATTCATCCCGCTGCATTTAGAAAAACTGTTATTTGTGATCATCGGCGCTCTCCTGATGGGTCTGCCCGCCTTAATGCTTGGGGTTCTGCAGTTAAACTTCATGAACTATTACGTCGCCCAGTGTATGGCGCTGTCCGATAACGCTCTCCTCACCCTCCCGATCGCATGGCACTTCTGGTCGGTAATCCGGGTTATGGGATTTATTACAATTTCCAGTTCGCTGTTCCAGATGGTTTTAAAAGTCTTCCGTGCCCCGGTCCGGGCTGGCACTATCTGGTGGGGAATTGCTATCGGGTTGATTCTTGTAGTTGCCGATATTGTTCTCAAGGCGCTCTACGCCGAGGAAATCAGGATTGTGCTCCGCGCGATCACAGGATTGTAATACTTAAATCAATTCCATCTTATAATATCTTTTTCTGGTGCACCTGAAATTATTATAATTTTCCGGGGATGGTATTACTGGTACCTGGGGGTAATCCCTGTGTAGGATGTCATCTCAAGCCGGCGTGAACCATCCTCGCTTACGCTCAAAATTCGGCCGAGCCCGGGTACATACCATGAGGTTCCTTCATCCAGCATTGAATTTTCATCAAGCGTTCGCTCGATTCTGAACTCAACCTCATATGCGTCGAACTCACCTGCTATTACCGCCACACGTTCCTCGCCCGTACATCTCAAATGCTCCGTTACTTCCCCATTCAATGGACCGTCCGGTGAGTCAAGAATAAATGTCCCATGACGTTCCCAGGTGGTGCCGGCGGTCAATTCTGAAGGAAGGTAAATTGTCCCTTCGTCGTAGGTTGTGTTCCATATGGTCCTGATTCCATCTTCTATCGCGTTGTTTATATATAGCGTATCTCCGGAGCAGTACATATCCAGCGTTGTGGATGGAGATCCATCCTGTTCGATCCCACCCATCAAAATCATGCTGATTGAAAATGCCGTTCCCGATTCCCCTGGCTCCATCCAGTTGAGTACTTTGTACTCCCATGATGTAACCTGCCCGCGATCGTCGGCCAGCATGAAGGTCCAGACGGTATCGGGACCGAGATCCATAAAAGCCCCGCTGCATCCCTCCCCCTGTTCACGAGGCTCCGGAGCACCTGATATCACGAGGATGTCATAAACCGATTCATCCCATTTTATTAAGAGGTGGTTTTCGCCGTATGGGAATGCATGGTTGAAAATTGCGGTTTCTCCGATCCATGTTCCAAGTGAAATTGTGCCCTCATCCGGATGTATCGCCACCAGTTCGCAGTCAGCGGATACGGAGCCGATTATCTGGATTGTTACCGGGTCTTGAGTATGGATCACGGCTTCAAGATTATCCTGTAATGTTGAGTCGTCGATGATCAGATAAAACGGGATTTCCAATGGTTCCTCGTCAGAATTGGATTGGGTTTCGTCGTCAACCTCCGGAATTGCGCCATTCACATCTACAGTTTCGTTACCGGTATCCCGGACTTCGTTTGGCGATCCTTCATCTCCCGGCCTTTCATCCGATGGTTGACAGGAGATTAGTACCGTTAGTAGTGCAATGATCAATATTAAAGTCAGGTTGGTCTTCATTTTACACCTGCCGTATATATACAAACTCCGGGGACACTTTCAGTAAGTGTCCCCGTAAATTAATGCGATTAAATTGGCGCTTGCTTTAACGAACCGTAGTACAGATTCCACGAGCGGTTTCCATCGCGGCTTCAAAATTGAATTCCGGACTCCATTCATAGGTATGGCACTTCTGGCAGAGGTTTACAGCAATATCCAGAGACATCGCATCTGTTGTTGTTATACTTCCCCGATTTTCAGGCGAGAGAGTGGCAATGTGATTTTGCAGGGTTATGTGCCGTTTGCCGTCCTGATGGCATCCCTCGCAACCGACATTCAGTAATTCCTCGGGCACGAGATCGTAGGTGAGCAGCATGGGTTCTTCGAAATACCCGCTCGCGTGGCACCCGGTACAGGAGGTTCCCTGGCCATTTTCATCATTGATGATCGTTTCGTACGAATTGAAGTGGCCGAAGTCGGACCATGCTTCAAGGTAGCCCGGATGGCAAGCCTCGCATGCCTCGCTTCCCGCGAATCTTCTTTGCACACGGGCATTCATCTCCCTTGCCAGTACGTTCTCACGGTAACCGCGAGCGATTTCAGCCATTCTCGGATCATCGCCATTCGTGTCGTCGACCCTTGGTTTATCGGACCAGTAATCTATGATCCTGCCCGATGCGTCCAGGAAAATATCGAGCCTCAAGACAAGGCGTCCGCGATTTTCCGCTTTCGGAACCATCAGCGGTGTCGTCAACGGTTGAAGTACGATATCTGCAAATGGATCGATCTCTTCGACCTCAGATTCTTCAGATGTTTCCCCGTTGCTCTCATCAACCGCTGCCTGTCCGGATTCATCCAAGTAATTCAGCGCCATGGTTTCATTGAAATATGGATTAAGAGGGTTGAATGATGCATTATCTGAAAGCTGCAGCGCGTTTCTTGACCCTATTACTATATCGATCCCTGAGAATACCTCATCAGACAGGACATCCGCAGTATAATTATCAGCATCTGAAAGAAGAATTACCAGGTCGACTTTTTCTTCGTTACGCAGAATTTCAACGTTACGCTGGATAGCTTCCGCATAAGGCTCAAATGAGAAATCATTTCGCAGTGGATTCAATCGACCCGCATCCTGGATCATCGCTCCGATGAAACCAATTTTGTACCCGGGTGCTTCGGGAAGCTCGACTATCAGGTATGGTTTGAACAACGGAAGGGTATCGGCTGCAATAGGTGCCGCCTGGTCATTTCCGTCTCCAGGGTTATCATCGGGATTATCGGGGCTTACGTCATCATTCTGGGGGTTTGAGGGGTCTATGTAATTCGGGATCGGAAGATCGGGA
>DAOVJF010000031.1 GCA_030673355.1 Planctomycetota bacterium
GCGATGGTATCCGAGCCCTGTACGATAATCTTGCCATCTTCCTCGTAAACACGGCTGACTTTTCCGCGTATGTAAATCACGCCGTCATCGAGCGCCTTGTTGTAAAATTCCTCGTAATCACGACCGCCGGACCTGACGTCCAAGTAAAAAACGTACGCCTGTCCACCCGGGGTTTTGTGCTGGTAGAGCATCGCCTGCTTCGCAGTGTACATGCAGCAGATTTTGGAACAGTATGGTTTATGTCTTTCCGGTTCCCTGCTGCCGGCGCACTGAATAAAAACAACTTCCTCTGGGATTTTGTGATCGGACGGTCGCTGAACGACCCCCGAGGTAGGTCCCGATGCCGAAAGAAGCCGTTCGAAAAATAAACCGTCGACAACATCGACATATTTGTCGTATCCATATTCGCCGAGATTTGACATCGCATAAAGGTCGAATCCCGTGGCAATAACAACCGCTCCGACATGCTCGGTGATATATTCCGGCTTCATGTCATAATTTATTGCCCCTGGCTCACATGCCTCGCGACACCTTACACAAGCGAGAGGAAATAAACCAAGGCAGGCGTCGGCATCGAGCGTATAGATCGCCGGGACCGCCTGCGGGAAAGGAATGTCGATGGCTTTACAAACCTTCAATCCCATGTCGAATGGATTCGGGACGGACACAGGGCATGCCTGGGCACAGTCATCGCATGCGGTACAGAGATCGGAGTCTACATAACGCGGTTTCTTTTTGATCGTAACTTTGAAATCACCTACGGTTCCTGAAATGTCCTCAACCTCGGAATACGCGTAAAGGGTGATGTTGGGATGCTGCACAACTTCGACCATTTTCGGTGTGAGAATACATTGCGAACAGTCGAGGGTAGGGAAGGTTTCCGAAAGCTGCGACATGTGTCCGCCGATCGACGGTTCCCGCTCGACAAGAATAACCTCATGGCCGCCGTCGGCGATATCAAGCGCGGCCTGTATACCGGCGATGCCTGCTCCAACAACAAGCGCCCGCCTGGTTAAGGGCACTCGAATCGGTTCGAGCGGATGATTGTATTTAGTTTTCTCTACAGCCATACGGACGACATCGGTTGCCTTGGGGCTGGCGATTTCTTTTTCTTCATGAACCCACGAGCACTGCTCGCGGATGTTCGCGCATTCGCAGAGATAGGGGTTGATACCGGCATCACTGGCAGCACGGCGGAAGGTGGCCTCATGCATTTTGGGCGAACAGGCAGCTACAACAATCCCTGTCAGGTTGTGTTCCCTGATGGCATCCTTAATAAGGTTCTGGCCGGGGTCGGAGCAGAGATACTTGTAATCTACCGAATGAACAACCCCCGGCCATGAAGCCGCTTCAACCGCAAGTCCGGGACAATCGACCGAACGTGCGATATTTTCGCCACAATGGCATATGAAAACACCAATGCGTGCCAAAATTTACTCCTCGCCCCCCTTAAAATTCCTTACCTCTGAGCTACCCTGAAAAGCCAGATATTATACACCTGCCGTTACAGGTTTGCTTATCATTCAAACTGCCCCAAGCTGAGCGTACACCTGTTCTTCCGTGATACCCGCGATACTGATGCATTTCGACGGGCAGATGGCGGCGCATGGTCCGCAGCCCTGGCAGAGACCCTCGTTTACGCGTGCGACGGTGCGGATCAGGTTTCCGTCGCGATCGCGAATTTCGTATCGTTCAATTGCACCGAACGGGCAGACCCTTTCGCATGAGAAACAACCGATACAGTTCATCTCGTTTACGAATGCCACTGTTGGATCACGCGTCAGCTCATCCGAGGAGAACAATGCGAGTGCCTTGGCAGCCGCGGCGCTTGCCTGTGCGACCGATTCAGGTATGTCCTTCGGGCCCTGGCATGCGCCCGCGATGAAAATCCCGTCGGTCATGGTATTGATCGGAGCCAGTTTCGGATGCCGCTCGAGGAACCAGCCTTCACTCGATACGCTGCAGTTAACAATTTTGCTGAGTGCAGCGGTGTCCTCGTGAGGTTCCATCCCAACCGAAAGGATTACCATATCGACCGGGATCCTCCGGCGATGGCCCATGAGTGTGTCCTCCGCATGAACCACCACTTTGCCGTTCTCAAGCGGTTCGAGGTCCCAATCGACAACCTTTGCCGCCCGACCCCTGATAAACTGGACGTTGTCCTCAAGGACCTTGTCATAGAATTCCTCGTATGATTTTCCGCCCGCACGAATGTCGATGTAAAAATTGAAAACGTCCGCTCCGGTTGAGTGTTTTATCAGGTGCGCCAGTTTAAGGGAGTACATGCAGCACACTTTCGAACACCAGGCGTTGGTCTTCCGATCACGGCTTCCGACACAATGGAGGATAGCAACCGATTCCGGTACCCGTCCATCCTTCAAGAGTATCTGTCCTTCGGTTGGCCCTGACGCGCTAACCATCCGTTCCATTTCAAGACTGGTATAGACATTATCGAATTCGCCGTAATGGTAATTTGGGATTCGTTTCGGATCGAAAAGCTTGAAACCGGTCGCGAGGATTATCGCGCCGACCTCAACTTCTTCGAATGTTTCGGTCATCTCGAAGTCGATGCAGTCTTTCGGACAGGCCGCAGCGCAGGTCATTTTACATTTGCCGGTTTTAAGTTGAATGCATGAATTCGGGTCGATACAAGCGACCTGAGGAGTCGCCTGCGGGAAAGGAATATAGACTGGTTTTCGCATGCCAAGGCCTTCGTTGAATTCATCGGGGACCTTCGGCTTTTTGAAAACACAGGCGTCGACACAATCGTTGCATCCGATGCACAACTCTTCGACTACGTACCGGGGTTTTTGCTTTATCGTTACTTTGAAATTTCCAATGAATCCCTCTACACCCACAACTTCAGAGTAAGTTCGTAAATCAATGAGCGGATGGTGTTTCACATCGGTCATTTTTGGAGTGAGGATGCATTGCGAACAGTCGAGGGTAGGGAAGGTTTCGGAAAGCTGCGCCATATGTCCGCCGATTGAAGGATCGCGTTCTACAAGCACAACTTCACAGCCGCCATCGGCTATATCGAGCGCGGCCTGGATACCGGCAACACCACCGCCGATAACAAGCGCACGTTTTGTAACCGGAACATTTATTGACACCAGGGGATGGTTGAACCTGACCTTTTCGACCATCATGCGAATGATGTCGATTGCCTTGGACGTGCCAACGGATATTTCATCATGAACCCACGAACATTGTTCCCGTATGTTAGCAATTTCACAAAGGAAGGGATTAATGCCCGCCGACTCCACCGCCTTACGAAAGGTGGCCTCGTGCATCTTGGGAGAACAGGCTGAAACAACAACTCCCGTGAGATTGTGCTGTTTAATTGCGTCTTTGATTAAATTCTGGCCGGGATCGGAGCAAAGGTACTTATAATCTTCTGTATGGACGACTCCAGGCCACGTAGAAGCGATTTCAGCTACTTCAGAAGTCTTAACAGTACGGGCGATATTCTTACCGCACTGACAAATAAACACACCTATGCGTACCAAAACATACTCCTAACCGATTGGTCTACCAGTTTAGAAAATAAAACAAAAAAAATTTTGCGGGCATGAATATTCACCCGCATTCCCAGGTAGACACCTTCGCTCTTCCGCATTATATAACCACAAATTTCTGTTGACAAGCTCAAAATGACTCCAATACAAATATTTAACCATGGTTTAGTGATTTTAGGCACAAATAGCTGGATGTTATCCTTTTTAGGTGGAAATGCCCGAGAATTCCGTTATGTGACGTCGTGGATGGTGTGTTAATTAACCTTCGTCGTCAACTGCTTTTCGAGGATAGGCGACAGAAGCAACCAGGATACTTACTTCATAAAGCACGTAAATTGGAACAGCAAGCAGCATCAAATTAATTGGATCGCCGGTTGGCGTCAGCAGCGCGGCAAGGATGGTTGAAATCAGCAGGGCGATTTTTCTGTAACCCATAAGCATTCGAGCTGAAACAATGCCAATCTTTGCGAGGAAGAACGCAATGAGCGGAATCTGAAAAATCGCACCGCCCGCGAACAGAAGCAACAGAACGAAGGAAGTGTATCGTTCAAGTGTAATGCCCAGTTCAACCTCAATACCGATATCGAACCCGAGAAGGAATTTGAGCGATGCAGGTAACATGATGAAATAAATGAACGCACTGCCGATGAGAAACAGGGCGGCTGACGATGGAACCATCATGAGCAGGAAGGCTTGCTCCTTTTTTGTTAAGCCTGGCTTCAGGAAAAGCCATACCTGGTAAAGAATGAAAGGGATGGCGAACAGCAAACCTGTAATAAATGAAGTTTTAAAATATGCACCGAACTTGTCAACGGGGCCAAGAACCTGAATATTTACTTCAGGGAGACTCTCAATGGGTTCCATCAACCATTTAAAGATGTATTTGTCTGTGACATACAGTGCGGCGAAAGTCGCAAGTACGAGAAAAACCAGGCAATAGATTAGCCTGGTACGAAGTTCCTTGAGATGCTGAGTCAAAGGGCTTTGGGTTTTTTCATCCAAGGGGAATAGCCTCGGGGTGGCGAATCAGGGATTGATTTTAAATTTCAGGTAGTGTTCTCACCTGAAGGTTCAACTTTTTCAGCAGTAGTATCTTTACTTTCAACAGTTGAGTCCGATACATCCACGTCGGAGATAGTTTCTTTGACTTCATCCTTAACTGATTTAATCCCTTTTTTAAACTCGGTTATGGATTTACCTATGGATTTTGCGAGCTGGGGCAGCTTTGTAGGGCCAAAAATCAGTAGCACGACTATTAAAATAACAATCAATTCCGGACCTTTTATCCAGCCGAACATGACGCCTCCAGAATTACCAGGTTAGTTTTCAGCATATACTTACATGATATACTTAATTCCAGACGGTGTCCATAGCGATGGTCTAAATCGGGCTTTTGCGTGCCGCTGTTCTCCGAACATATAATCCAGCTCCGCATCAGCTTCGCCCTCTCCGGGTACAGTTTCGGAGAGTATAGGAACCGCCCCGTGTAGAATTGGTCTGAGTGAATTTTAAAGCGAAATCAGATCGCTGAAATCATCCGGATCGATTTTCTCTTCGAATTCCTTCCCTGCCTTTTCCTCTTCCTTTTCTTTACCCTTCAACTTGGCATCGAGATCGACAGGTCCCGATGTATATCCGCCTGCTGAACCGGATAAAATGGTTGGCCCGGGGGTTCCGAGTGTGACGGGTCCCGATGGCGGTGGTTTGAAATCTTTTGGTAGCTCAGGAGGTTCCGGGGGTTTCAGGATAGTTGGAGGTTTTGGTGGTTTCGAAAGTGGAGCAGCCTTTACCGGTTCGGGTGGTTTTGGTGCGGGCTCCGACTTTATATGAGAAGGAACAGGTTTGGACTCGGCAGCGGGACGGATAAATTTCGGTTTCTCCACTGTCGGTGCCTTCGGTTTGTAAAATTCGATTCGTTCCTTTGGTTTTACAGGAGGTTCAGATTTCGCGATCTCGATTTTTTTAAATTCCGGAGGTTCTATCAGCTTCTTCTCAGGCCGGGGCAATTTGGGTTCCGGGGGAGATTGGGGTTTATCCCTTACTTTCCAGAGTGGTGGGGGAACTTTCTTATCTTTGATCGGGACCCTGGTCGTTCCTATAATCCCCGCGGCGGCGGTTGGGCCGGGTTTATCGGATTGAAACGGTGCGATGTCGGATTTTTTCGAAATTTCCATCCGTTCCGAAAATCTCTTCTTTTGCTTAGTGAGTTTAATTTCCTTAGCTTTTCTCGCTATACGCGCAC
This sequence comes from Planctomycetota bacterium, assembly GCA_030673355.1. Classification (GTDB taxonomy): domain Bacteria; phylum JAJVIF01; class JAJVIF01; order JAPKYR01; family JAPKYR01; genus JAPKYR01. Next base: position 5,761 of record DAOVJF010000031.1, read on the forward strand.
CGTAGATGGCGTATTTTCTCAATGAATCGTCATCGCTCATTTCATCCGCGATATTCTCCAGTTCCGCCCTGTACTCCCTCGCCTCATCGATACGCCCATCCGAGATCAATTTCTCAAGCTCAAAATCAGGTTTCGGAATATGATCGCCGGCTGTCATCACCACAACTTCTTCCTGCGAATGTTTCCTCGATTCCATCCTTAATTGGAAACCGGTTTTGCGTCGGGAGTAAGATTTTCGTGTGCCGCCGAAAATATAATCGCTGTCTCCGCCCCAGACATCGGCCCAGTGAACCCTGTCGTTCCCGACAAGAAAAACAAAAATTAATGTTAATATAAGCCACCAGAAGTCCATTTTTTATTCCGAACGATCAGGTAAATCCGTACAAATTTTTCTTAATGATAACTACCTGTTGAAAGTACAATCAATTCCCCCCTATATGATGACAACTTGTGCTTCAGGTTGCATGGTGTATAAACCTGAATGGAGCCATTTCTTATATTAACATGATATACTCTTATTAGATTTAATCAAGATGCAGTATCCCGGATTAAATAACCATTTTTCTCAACCGGAATAATTTACAGTCCTTAAATCAAACGGATTGACAATAAACTACATCTAAATATATAGATTACATTTCATGGAGTTTAAACACGATGTCTAGATTCAGTCTTGCTTTATTTACCATAATATTAATTTCGATCCTGATCGGGTGCTCGGGAAGCAATTCCCCCACTGCACCGGATTATCCCGATTCGGATTTATCCCGAAACAGTAACGGCCTGGTAACCGGTTCAGCCACGTTAACTTATGCTGCCGGGGTATCCGAAGGCACGCCGCTGTCGTCAGGTTACGGCCGGGACAATATTAATAATCACAATGTGCTCGGAGTTCAGAGAGTACGGGTATACGAGGGCGGTTATGTTGAGTTCCTCCCGTTACGGAGCGAGCAGGTGCATATTGATATTACCCTGTTCATGCTGACCACTCCCGGGGCTTTTTCAATTACACTCGATCCACCACCATCGGGAAATACATTCCATTTCAAAATCACTTTCACTAACCCGGTAGGAATCAGTGTCTGGGATCTGACCACGATCGTCCGGTTTTCCGGTGACATTAAATTCCTGAATCCCGACAGTTACACGTTTATTCTCAGCGAACCCGGCGACCTCACGCCGAATCCCTTCAAGGCATGGGCCACCGATGTGGGGAACCATGAGTTCGCGGGTTTATCGGCGCATTCCGAGACAATCAGTTTCGAGCTTGGAAGTATGACAAAGTTCGGTGAGATGGATTTCCTGTTCCAGTGTTCATGGCCTGAAAACCAGGAGGAGCCTTACGAAATATGGGACTTAAATGCAAGCGATGTCTTCCAGAACAATGGACTGAATACGGTCGATCTTTCGTGCAATGTCGGGGACTGGCAGGATAATATCGACAGCGTGTTGATCGACCTTTCACCCATCGGAGGATCTGCCGATTCCCCGATGTCGCCATTGGGAGACGACCTTTACGGGTACTACGGTGTGAGCTACGGGCAGTCCGGACAGGGTGTCGGCAACCATAAACTGAAAATCACGGCAACATCAAACGGTGTCTCTACGTTCAACTATCTTCCCATCACCGTAGTGGAAGCTGTTCCGGTTAAACAGGGATCGTTTGAAATCCAGTACCAGAACCTTCCTCTGGAGCCGCCGAACGGTCCTGCCGACGGTATGGATATCGCGGTCATGGGCGCCGGGGACGGGACCTTTATCTCCATGGTTTTCGGTGGGGATGACACGTACCATTTCTGGCGAAACGGGTACCAGGAGGGTACTGTCGGGTTGTATAATGATGCGGACGGGTCTCCGATAACGCCATTCAGCATGCCGAATTTCCGTTTTGATTTCGGGGATACAAGCATTCCGGATTCAAGCGGAAGCTCGATTCACTCCCTGAGCTGGGGAGAATCGAACACATCCGAAGAGATAATCGATCCTGCCACGACACCGAATGTGATCGCACGCCAGAGGATCACACTTTGGCTGCTCAGTGATTTAGGCGTAAAACTTACCGCCAATGTCCTTGTAAATATTCAATCTGAAGGCCCTCCCAAGATTTTTAATTTCATCGTTCGTCCACTCGATTTCGCGTCAGGATTCAACAAGGACGGATTGATGTACACTACCATGGTGTTCGATTCCGGCGATGATTCCATGTTCCCGGTCGTTGATATTATAGGGTTGAAACCTCCACTCGATTTCCAGGGTAATCCTGGCATGATCGTTGACGGATACGAAGTTGTCATCGGGGAAGGCAGCGGTCCGGGTGTTGTCAACCGTGACGCGCTGGTCGGAATCGATATCGACGACATGGGGGTTATGCCGATATCCGGCGGTTATGCCGGTCATGCATGGGCGGCGGTGGTGGAAGGCGGCGCTGAAAATGTGCTGGAAATTATCGATGCCGATATCGACCTCTATACTAATGTCATCATAACAGTACCCCTGCCGTCGGCACCGCTGGATGTGGAAATTCTCCCTTTAAAAAATGCAGGGGAATCGTTCAATATTATCTCAGTTTTGTGTGAGGACAATTTTATCAGGCTTTACGGCTATGACGGTGTGCTCCTCGACACTATCGGCGGTCCGCCATACATGACTGGTAACGCGTTGCGCCTGGATATCGACGACACGAATTTCGCTATCCATGCCCTTCACCAGGGAGCCGCATCCCCCTTAGTGACGGTTTACAGGTGGGACCCATAAAAAAATGACGTAATATATATGTGCTGTACAGACTTGTACACTACGTATCAAAATATTAAACTTTGAAGATGATTTCCGAAGGCTGGAAGAAAATAACATTCCTCTATATTCTTCTCGGGGTAACGTTCGGTGCTGTCCTGTGTGCCGGCTTAATAAACTTCATCGTCGATCCATACGATCTGTACGGTAATGACGGCTTCATGCCCATCGAAACCAACCAGTACGACGCGAAGCTCGACCTTTTCAGTGAATTCTTTCCAGCGCCATCATCTCTTATACTTGGGAACTCGAGGGTGAAATCATTCGATCCGATGGTTGTCGGTTCGTTTACCGGCACGCGCTGTTATAACTGGGGGCTGGGATTCGCAAGCACTGAAATTATTCTCGCCGAATTGAAAATCGCGCTCGAGGAAAGAAACGCTCCGATCGAGCTGGTGCTGATCGGCATCGATCCGATCATGTTTAATTCCAGCGTCGCGATTCCCAAGCAGGCGCGGGTGGCATACAGGTACACCCGCTATTTTGCTCCAAAGCCGGTATACACCGCGACTCGTGAGAGGCTGTCGACCCTGTTCTCGCTGGATCAGTTCACGATGTCGCTGGCGGCGGTAATGAGAAAATGGTCTGGACGCGAAGGCCTGGTACCCGCGGAATACCGTGCCGACGGCCTGACAAATTTCGCTATCCGTCATATGAACGATATCAGCGGGCCGGATGACCTTGAAGAAATCCTGGTAACCGGCGCGCCAAAGTATTTCAACCACGTGCTTGCCGGTTGGGAGTTTATCGGAGTGGAACGCATGGAAGCATGGGAAGAATTGCTCGACCTGTGTAATGAACACGAAGTTGACATTTACACTTTCGTGGCGCCGATGCATCCATTGTTGTGGGAATTGCTCGGAGAATACGGTTCACAGGCTATTATTGAAGAAACAATTGATTATGTCGAAGGGACTGTCGCGGAAGCCGGCGGGGTTTTCAGGGATTACACTCATCTAGATTCCTGGGGTGGGAATCCCGACATGTTTAACGACGAAGTCCATATGCTTCCAGCTAATTCAGCGGATTTGATGCATGAACTGTTCACCAGTGCCGGACTGGAACCGTCGGACAGTGGGAATGAAATTTGAAATCAGGGACAAAGAAGTTTGATTTATAAAATTAAATTTGCAAGTAATGAATATGACAGTACTGCAATCTGAAAGCCCCGGTAAAGTTACCTGGAACCATAAAATTATCTGGATATCATTTGTCGTGCCTTTATTTATCACGCTGGCGTTAGTCGGGTTTCTGAATTTCATGGTCGACCCGTTTGGTATATACGGGACCGGCTTGTTCCCACCGGTTACGTTCAGCAAGTACGAACATAAGCTAAGGCTGCTGCGAGAATTCCAGCCTAAGCCCCAGGCTCTGATAATCGGAAGTTCGAGGGTAGAAAGTATCGATCCGGAGCTTGTCGAAGAGCTTACGGGCAAAAGATGCTTCAACTGGGCGAATCCCCTTGCCAAAACCGAATTGTTTTATGCCGAACTTCGGATCGCGCTCGATGAAATTAACGCTCCGCTCGACATGGTAATTGTCGGCGTCGAGCCAACGGTTTTCCATCCGACTGCCGGTACGCCCCCCCAGGCCCTCAGCCTGGTTTCCTATATGCGATATGTTACCGACAAGGCTGCCGTGGCGGTTTTCATGGAAAAATCTTCAAGGCTTTTCTCGTTTGAACAGACGGATTCCACGTTCAAGGTTTTACTGGGAACATCAGGCTATGATCCGAACGAGGAAAATAGATGGGGGCCGAATGGATTCCTCCGCATTAATGATTACGGAATCCTTACGAAAGATATAATAATCGAGGGAATTGAAAACGAAATGCGGAGATTCCCGAAGGCCGACCTGGGTGACGACGACTACTCAAACCTGAATCCCATCCGGATGATGTACTGGGAGGAATTCCTTAAGATTTGCGACCAACGTGATATCAGGGTGTATGCCTATATGACGCCCCTGCATCATGATCTCCTTGAAAGTGTTTACCAGTTGGAGGAATTCAACGCCGATGCCCTTTATTCCGAAACCACTGAATACCTGTCGCGAACGATCGGTGAAATCGGAGGGGTGTTCCGGAACTACACGGATGTAAACTCGTTCAACGGTGATCCGGAAGGTTTCATGGATGTAATCCACCTCAGCCCGTCAAACGGGGATATCCTTATCAGGCACCTCCTGGCCGATGATTACCCGACCGAAATACAGGAGTGACAGGCTTTCTTGACCATTGAATAACCAGCCAATATAATCCTGACCATGCTCACACCCCCTGGAACAAAACATCATGACGAAGACTGGGCCAACCTTGTTCACATTAAGGTTACTGTGGGTGCGATCGTGGTTGTTCTTCTTCTTGCCGCCGCGGTGAATGTGCTCGCGAACCCATTTTCCCTGTACGGTACGAACATTATTCCACGGCCGCCGGGGATGTATGAGAAAAAATTTATCCTCTATGAAAACTTCCAGCCTCCCGCTAACGCTTTGATTTTCAGCAATTCGCATATTATGACTTTCAATCCCGACCTCGTCGAGGAGCTTACCGGCAAGCGGTGTTTTAACTTCTGGCTCCCCGGGGCCTGTACTGAAACGTTTTATGGCTTAATAAGGCTGGTTCAGGATAAGTACCACAATGACCTGGACATGATAATTGTAGCCCTGGGCATTGAAATTATTCATCCTTCATTACCGATCCAGCCCGAAGCAAGGTTCATTCCGGAATTAAATCAGTATTTTTCTCACGATCTAAGCGACAGGGGGACGATCCTCGATAAAATCGGCCTGATGTTTACCATGGGCCAGACGAGGCAGGCAGCGGCACTGATTGTAGTAAATCTCCGCCACACGCTTGAAACGGAATATCATCCCGGGCAGGCAAGGCTGGAATACCGCGACAACGGCATGACGATACACGCAACCGCCGAAGAGCTGATCGCCGCGGGGACTTATAACCTGGAAGAGAAGATAACCAGGCGTTTGAGGAGCAAGCGGTACTCCGAAGAAGGTCCCGTAATCAGGGGCTGGACGGGGTTGTCAGATAACCGTATGGCATACTGGCTTGAACTGCTTGAGGTTTGCAGGGAGAACGACATCGAGGCTTATGCTTTCATGGCGCCCGTCCATCCGCTGCTTACCGAACTTGCCAGTGAATGCGGGACCGGGCACATGTATGCAGAAGCCCAGGAATTTTTCTCGACTACAGTAGAGGAATTCGGTGGCGTTTACCGGGATTACCTTCACCTTGACAGTTTCGGCGGCGATCCCGATTTATTCTATGATGAACTTCATATGAGGCCGGAAAATTCGGAACGACTTCTCCTGGACCTTTTCAAGGATTATGAACCC
>DAOVJF010000488.1 GCA_030673355.1 Planctomycetota bacterium
CTTCCTCGAATTTCGCAAACTCAGTCATTTTCAAAACACCTCGGTTAATAACGGGTAAGGGGAATATAGCAGAGAGAGGTTGTATGGGCAATTGTTTATTTCAAGTTGGCGAAACTTGTAGGGGCAGTGCTTGCTCTGCCCATCAGAAACGCAGCAAGCAGCGTCCCTGCATATTTTTATAATTCACGAACCATGTGCGGCACAATAATGACATCTTTTTCAGCCATTTCAGTTTAATTTCAGATGATTGGGACTATTCCCCATATTGCTCTTGGAAAACAACAGGATTTGCCCAGACTCTCATCCGTTCATTCGAGATTTCAATTGGGGTGTAATTTTCCCAAAAGGTTCCCGACGGATCCGCTCCTTCCTCAAAAACAATATAATATGGCTGGTTACGCATTCCGAGCCTGTCGACCCACCATACGCCGGTATTCGGCCGTCCTTCAAATTCGAGGCCGGGATATGTTTCATTACTGTAGTTGAAAATTCCATCCACATCGTAGCCAACCACTATCTGGCTCGGCGGCATTCCCATTTCACACGCTTTGTTTGAAATATCCCATTTTGCCCTGGTCCATCCCAGGAAATCGCTGGTTCCCCAGAGCGAGAAAGCGAGTAGTGCAAGTGTCAGTATCCAAAGGGGAAGCCGTGATTTTGCGGGCGTATTTTTTAATAACGGCGCGAGCCACATAAGCGCGAACGGCATCATCGGCAACAGGTAGCGGTCAAAAAAGTTCTTGTTCACAAAAATTATCGCGATATGCGCAAGCCCGATCAGTGCGATGAGAGTGGTGGGCGATCTCCAGTCGACACCTTTCAGCCTGACTGTCCGTGATAATAACCAGGCAAGGAAAATTCCGCCGCATGTTCCAAGCACCGTGAGTATGAATCGAATCCAGGTTGCCAGCTCGTGCCCGGCCGTGAGCACCAGCGTGTCCGACCGGGGGCCGAATCCCTCGGGTGACAGGCTGTTCGGCGCGTAGGGGAACCAGATACCGGCACCGGCTTTAAACCTATTGGTCCATTCCATGAACATGAGTATGATAAACAGCGTACCCAGGGACACATACCACCAGTTGACCACTTTTTTCCCCCCGGCCCGTTCCTCCCCTGCCTTTTGCATTCTCGCGATAAATATGACCGGCAGCATCGCAAGCCCGAAATGCTGGAGGATTCCGACCAACAAGTCCCCGCGGATCAGTGCCAAACCGGGGGACGCGAAAAGCTCGTCCCAGAATCTTCTCATCTCAAGGGTAACTTCCGATGTTCTGGCAGGTGCAAAGCCAGGATATTTTAAAACTGCAAGCGCGAAGGCAAAGCCCAGGATCGAAATTATGACCGGAAACCATCCGCGCCAGCCTTTGAAATTTTCGTCGGGTTTATCACCCGGCCTGAATATTTTCGCAACCAGCACCCAAATGGCTACAACGAACAGCAGCAGAAGTCCATGCGTGCGCTGCAGTGCCGCAAGTGTCGCGAGGACCGCGAACCCGAGCCATTTCCATGTCCACTCGGAATTCGACCAGCGGGGCGGCTTTACGATAATACCAAGCAGAATGTACATCGAAGCGGTAAGGAAAAAGAGGTAGTACCCATCGGTCATGAACCCCGCAGCGATTTTCATCGTGAATGTTGGCGCCAGAAGAACAAACGTAAATAACGGCGCCCATTCGGTAAGCCCAGGCCATTCCGGGAATAACCGGGCGGGAAGACGCGCGGCCAGGAGACATCCAAGCATTGTGACAAGCGCGGTGAGAATCGAAAGCCTCGACCAGGAGACTGAATCGGAACCGAAATTAATTGCCCATCCAAGTATCTGTTGCGGAAGTGCCAAAGCCGATGCCCAGTCGTTCAGGACGAAATTTCCGTCCATCCATTCCTGGACAGTCCAACCCTGCGTCCATGAATCACCAACTGGAAAATATATAAAACTGCCCAGGCTGGCCGCGGCGACGCACATCAGGATTGAAAAAAGGGTAAATTGCCCGATTTTTTTTTCTTTTACGGGTTCAACTTTCTTTTTAGGGCGCTTTTTCCGCATTCGGTTAAACCGGTTTTATTCGACTCCGATTTCCTTGTATACGTAGTCGAGCACTTCATGTGTCAGCCTGATTCCTTCGATCTTGAGAAACGCCATCTCCTCTCGCATCTGGGAGACATAAGATTCATCTTTCAGGCCGCCGAGATTAATCGCGATATTCATCAACGCACTCATCAGGCCGGTCATGAGGCAGGACATGCCGACACCGGCATCGCTCAGGACATTGACATTTCCTTTCCGGGCGATCTCCATACCCATCTTCATTGCCTGGTGAATGTAGCGGGCGGTCGCCTTGGGAGTTTCGGCAGCGGTTTTCATGGCTGCCTGCATCGCTTCCCGACGAATCGCCTTCTCTTCATCGTTTGATTTCGGGAGCTGGCGTGCCGCGGTGAAAGTGTCGTATGCTTTAGCGTCGCGGTCGATAGAATCCGTAAGCTCCTCCAGCAGGCTTTCGATTTCGGGTTTCAGGACTTCGAGGTCGGGCGTCACTTCGAGGTATTTTTTCTTCCCTATGGTGAGATCGAGGACCATGATAAAAAGGGCGCATCCGAGCGCACCACTCAATGCGGCGAC
>DAOVJF010000596.1 GCA_030673355.1 Planctomycetota bacterium
GAAATGTGGGAACGATCGAGTCGACGCACTCGTTGATTTTTTAATAAAAGATGTGCGCAGGAAATATAAATATCCGTTCCATATAGACCTGAACCCGGGCAGGATATAAATCCACTCTTCCAGTCATAGGATCACATTCGAATTGGGGACACCTGGTTTTGCCTCCTGCACTTCCCGCAATACTTCACTCACCTACTCACCCTATACGCGTGGCGGCGACACGCTGAGTGAGACATCTCCATCCCGCAAGCCTGGAAATCCTCCGGGTCGAACGTGCTTGTCGACGATTATCAATACTAAATATGTCCAATCATTTTTTGTTTAACGAATTTGGCCTTAATCCAGTTAAAAGCAAAAAAACTTGACACAATGCACCTGATTTTATATTCTTATTGTATATTTATAGTATATTGCTTTACAGGGAACTATTCCCTGTTGCCGGTTAATCTTTTTACAGGAAAAATTCAATCAGGAAGGTCTAACCATGTACAAATCACGAAGCTGTCTAATCCTGGGTTTCGCAATTTTGCTATCAGCAATATTTGGTTGTTCAGGAGGGGGTAACAGCCCTGTCCACTCGGATCCAGTCACTCCTGAAATATCGGATTCGATTCACGCCCCGACGGTGCATACCAACCTTCTGGGGTATTACGATATTTATTTCGATTATGAGAAACGGACATTTGAGATTACTGAGAATCGAACGGCAAGTTACACTCTTAACATTGTGCCGTTTCTCAACATTATGATGGTACCCCAATACGGGATCACGTTTGGATCGATCGTTATCCACGACGATGATCCGACTTTTCTTGGTGTTGATGTAGTGTTCTATGTGCATCACCCGTTCCCTGCATATGAACAATACAACGCGTACGACCTGATGAGCGTAGTGATCGGAAACGGGAATCAAAATATGCTATACAGTGGCCTCAATGTCGCAGAACATGGTAGGGACCTGTGGATGAATAATCCGGATGGTTATACCCGTTGGTTCAACCCGATCGATTTCACTTCAGAACTGATCTTCGGTTATGCCCCCGGTGGATACCAGAACCTTAAGGGTACCGCCCAGGTGAACCCGTTTAAGTATTATTCCAAGCACCTTGGAGCGAATGATAACCTCTGGCCGTATCTGACCGGAAGTTCAAATTTCGACGGGTTCTTCGAAAGCGGTTCAGGAAGAATGATGGAACTTGAATTTCCCCTGCACCCCCATGGGATTGGATTGATGTTCGGATACGCGGTGGTCGTGGCCTGGGAAGAACAGGGACCCAACGGACCCTATTATCCTTACCATAGACCTGAAGCTATCGCGGCATTGGTAGATCAGACTCCCGATGTCTGGTATAACCCGATCGATGGATCGGGTGGCAGTTTGATTCTGGATATCGACATTTTCGGGTGGGAGATCCAGCCTTCTACAATCAAGCTTGATTCGAGCGTTCTTGGGGCAATCGAGGAGTTCGATGCCGCCGCCGATTGGTACGAAGTTCGGCGTGCCGGCCTCGGCCAGGAATTCATTGATGCCATCGAGACGGCCGTACAGCAGATTCTGGAAAACCCCGGACTGGGAGGGCCGGTTCCTGGCGTTGACCTGAAATTGAA
>DAOVJF010000297.1 GCA_030673355.1 Planctomycetota bacterium
ATCATCACCATTTCCTACGGATACTACAGGTAGCGGCAATGTTGTAGTTGTTACAACAACAAATGATGCCGGTTCATTCAGCCGGACCGATATTCCCAATGGACATATCAAAATTGAGGTCAGGCGAACCGGATACCGGACCCCACCAAGCCAGATCTGGGCACTGACTCCGGGTGGTACAGGAGAATTTCGATTTGAGATGGCGCCTGGAGAGGATCCATTGCCAGACCATGAAAACGACGATCAAAATGCTCGTCCCCCGGATTCACAATGGGACGAGTAATGCATGATATTTATCCCGCTGCGCTCAAGCGGCATTATTTATTTATTTCCTGTTTCTGGACCGAAAAGGAGTTATTTAGATGAGATTTAAATCGATAATTAGCTGGGGTATATTACTAAGTGTGATATTACTGGCAGCGGGAATCGCATCCTGTTCGAATCCTGATGAACGGCCCACCGATACATTCTTTCCCCCATTTAGAGATCCGCTTGCAAAATCACCGGTTGGTCTTGTTATTACCGACCCGATTTTCAGGCAGGTTGAGCCGGATCCCCTGGTCAACGAGCAGTACCGGGCTGCCGTTCTTAATCCCTTGACCAGTACCGATCTCTGGAACCACTTCACCGGTGCTACCCAGAGTATCAAGCTTGTCTGTACAAGGATATCGAATCAGAATATGGTTGATATTCTTGTAGGTCTTGCCAACAAGGGCATTAAGATCGATATCGTCACTGAACAGGGATTTTTCACCAAGCCTGATTATTCAAAATTTATCGCTCAACTTACCCAGGCTGGAAACATAACAATTAAAACCGATGATGACGGTGAAGTCAGGCAGGTGCACTCACGATATGCGATCATCGACGATCACTATGTGCTGGCATCATCCGGAGATTTCCTTGATAACTCATTTAACACATCGGTCAATAACACCCTTATTTTCAATACGCCTAAGACTTATGTAAACGGTTCAGGGCCCAATGGTGTTACCACGATCACCGATGCCTTCCTGTTCGATTTCGATCAGATGTTTAATATGAACAGATTTGGAGGGGACAAGGAGAGATTAATTAATCATATATTTAACATCGGGGTCCTTGTGGAAATCTATTTTGGCCCGAATGATAACCTGCTTGCGGAAGTGTTCGACAAGTTTTCAAACTCACTTGGCGGCATACAGTATGCGGTGAACCAGATTACCGATCCAACCATGATGGTAGTAGCTGCCAATGGTTTTGGATTCACTGACAATTCATTCGGCTGGTATGGTTACAATGCCATGAATCACAAGTTCATGCTGGTTAATGTCCCGACAAATGTTACAGAGACAATTAACCCGGTTGTGCTGAATATACTCGATCCGGTAGTGGTAACAGGAAGTGCCAACTGGACTCACAACGGGTTAAATATAAACGATGAGCAGGTAATTGTTGTCCACGATCTTACCCTCGGTTTCCAGTTCGCTATCGAGATGGGAGTGTTGCAGCGAGAGTCAGCCGGCAACGGCATTGTATTCGGAACTGTTCGTACGCATAAGAACGTACCCATTACGCTGGCTCAACTCTATTGTGACAGCGACCCCATAACCGGTACGATTTTCGGTGGAGATGGTGGCGTAAAGCCTGAAGATATATTAACCGATGGCCGTGGGATGTATTGGATGGAGATTCCGACAGGCTTCCTGAGGAATATCCAGTTAATCGATCTTGGAGAAGCATCCGGGTTATACATTTTCCCTCAGCCATTATGGGGTGAAGACACTCCTAACGCTGGGTGGAACCTGCTTCCCGGATCAAGTTTTAACGCTGATTTCTACTTATATCCGATGCCATCAGGTACTGGTACCGGTGACAGCGGCGGAGGCTTTGGCCCTTAAAGCCATGCTGCATTTTGCCAACCTTATAAATAAGCCGATTTGACGAAGGAGTTTGCAATGCGAAAATATTTCATTCTAACCCTACTGATTAGCCTGGCAGTCATTATGATGTTCGCGATCTGGGGCTGTAAAAATCCCGATAACGGTGTAGACCCGAGCGTCCCTGATCCCCAGGGTAACAATCCTACTGGTGATCCGGATGACCCTCCCATCACTCCACCGTTCTCACATGCTTCCATTACCGGTGCTATTTTCGATATCGGCATTCAGGGTGACGGCGACATTGTATTTGCCACAGGAACCGGACTACAAGTGTTTACCCCATATGGTGTATTCAAACGTACCATAAATCCGGGGATTTATTACGGGATAATTTCATCAAGTTATTCCGCGGCATTCCATTCCGGTAAAGGAATAATAGCTGTCGGTCCACCGAACGCTTGTAATTCCACATTCTATTACGACGATGAGTATGTACAGGAAGGGGTTACCCCGCCAAGATATCCCCAATGCAACTTCGCATGGTGGGACGGGCTTCCCGATCCGGGTAACCCGCCATGGAATCCTATCGATTATGTTTCCACGTCGGAATATATAAGCTGCGAGGAGGCTCCACAGGGCATCACACATCATCCTTTCACCAATTTCTTATTCCAGTTGGTAAACACTCCAACCTGTAAGGGTGATCCGGACGTCGAATGGCCCGATCCGCCTGGCGTCGATGAGGTCCCGTTTGGTTTCGACGGCATCCTTGCGTATGACCCATTCGCACCGCTTCCACCGTCAGGGATGGATATGTTCTGGGAAGGCGGTGTTGACTTTGTTGTTTACTACGACATGTCTGTCTACTTACGTATTCATAACGTTCTCCTACTCCAGTATCCGATTATCCCTGCATGTGCTATCCAGAATTCACCTATCATCTGGGACTTGCTTGCATTGAACGGAATGTCCGATCGGCCCGGCATGAATGTCAGCAATATCACCGACATCCAATTCGATGGTCTTAGTCGGCTTGTGATGGTCGTTCAGGGTGGCGACGCAATCGCGATCACAGACCCGGTTGTGTTCCCGGAGGCTATGATCATACAGAGGGTTGTCGGCGGACGCCAGAATGGCATGGGCACACTTCCCGGTGAGTTCCAGGGACCGAGAGCGGTTGCTATCGACCCGAGAAACCAGAACATCCTGATTTCCGATACCGGCAACAGCAGGGTCCAGGTTTTTGACAACGACGGTAACTTCATCCGTGAATTCGGCGCTGCCTATACCTGGGTGCCAGGGGCAATCTGTGTGGATGCCTTTGGAACAATTTACATTTCCGATATCGCGAACGGTGGACTCGTGATTCAAAACGAGCACGGTTCATCGATCCAGTATGGGACCATCGAGGGATGGGTTTACGACAAGGACACCCAGCTCCCGATTAACAACGCGGCGGTCTTTATTATGTCGACCTTCGATCCACAGGGGGCGATATTCACCGATCCGGACGGCCATTTTTACTTCCCGGCTGTACCGTCCGGCACTCACAATGTAGTCGTGGAAAAATACGGGTTCTTCTCAGCTAACCTTGTTACAACGGTCAATGCGGGAGGCAGCTCCCAGATCGATGTCTATCTCACTCGTGACAGTACTCACCCTCCGGGATATGGACAGGTTACCGGTACGGTTCTGTCAAACAAACTCTACGGCGAACCGCTTCCGGGTATAACCGTCTCGATTGTCGGCGAAGTCGTTTCGAATGTAACTAATCCCGATGGCGAGTTCATTCTCTACCAGGTACCCGAAGGTCCGCAAACGCTCAAGCTCAGCGCTGGTCCTACGACCTACCTTGAGAAGTACATCTACGTTGAGAAGGGAGAGATTGTTAATCTCGCGGTGATTTACCTGCCGATCCTCCCGGAAGAAATTCCGTAAACAATATCTACTTTTAAAACACCAGGCGGAGTCCGATACCGGGCTCCGCTTTTTTTATTCCACAGTTATTATTCTCTGTGATTGGCCTTTATCAATCTACCTACACATCAGGTTTGCCTTCCGATGAACTGTACTCCCCGCAGTAAATGCAATACGGGTGGTTAATCATGTCGAAATCGTACAAACGACACCGTCCGACCAATCCTCTCCCGTCCGGCACTTTCCCCTCGAGGTAAAGACATCTTGCCACACCGGTCCGTTCCCTGATCAACCGGTCCCGTTCCTTGCCCTCGACACCCTCGGAGTGCTCGCTGATGAAACTCATAACGATGGAAAATATTCCGGCGAGAACACCGATGGTCGCGAACACCGTTAAAATGAACTGGCTTCCCGGCGTGAATATTTCGATGAGCCAGGAGATAATTCCGGCACCGAGCATCGGCCAACCAACTTTTGAGAAAAGCGGCGATGTCTGGGTCGGCTTTTCAAGATACGCGACCCTTCGCTTGAATCGATCGAGAGATTCTTTCGGCTGCCCGGTCACAGTTTCATTATACGGCAGGGAAGGATAATTAAGCCAGCAAAATGAGAAATGGCAAATTCCTTAGTCCCCAGCCTCTTCCTGCATTCGAAGCATCTCCTCAACCCCATCCTGAAGGATGGGGCAACCGGATTGGGA
>DAOVJF010000060.1 GCA_030673355.1 Planctomycetota bacterium
AAACCGTATCCGGCTCCTCACCGGGAATTACCGGCACAGCGATATCGAAAGGATCGTGAATTCCCGGAACGGCACCATCCTCGAAATCAACTCCTCCCGATTCAAGAAGGTCTTCAATATCCACCTGCTCATCCCCGGTGTAATCGGAAATAAATTCTTCGATATCCTCAATATCTTCACCCGATATCCCGGGTATCCCAATGTCTGTCGGGCCGGATTCATCCGATCCTTCACCCGCGAGTCCCGATTCCCTGATTTCCTCCTCGAATTCCCTGATCACCTCCGGTTCATCTGTTTCTGTTTCCAATATATAAGTTTCCCAGGGGACATAATTCGGGGAAAATTCGCTGGCATATCTGAGCGACCCGTATCCGGGCGGTTTTATCCAGATACGTTCTTCCTCAACCTCCTCCTCAATTACAGGCTCATCCTCATCCAGAAGGTTGCGGGGCACAACCGGTTCTGTTACTTCCTCTTCTTCCTCCTCCTCGTCCGGGTCGGTAAACAGCAACGTGAAATAGTCGCATTCAGCATGTTTATCATCCTGGTGAAAATAGACAACATCGGCTTCGACACTCCTGAGCTGAAGCCAACCGTTGCTGAATTCCGCCTCCGCTTCATCGCAGGTGACTGTGGTCGGGACACTGAGCAGGGCACGTTTTATCCTGTCGCCCCTGGACGGCGGATCCTCCTCGTCCTCAACAATCCGATGCTCGTACATCCAAAATCCATCCGACTGCCAGAATTCGCAGTTTCCGGTAAAAAGCATGTATTCCGTTTCATTTTCACCGTGGAATTCATCCCCCTCGGCGGATTTATCCGGTTGTTCGAACCTGACCCTGTTATGGGCATCGAAAATATCGTTCTCGTAATCGTATTCCGCATCGGTGAAGGTTATTATCGTGTCGTGTTGCTTTAAGGCGTACTCAAGCCGTTCCCTTCGGGTCGAGTCCTCACCCGGCTCTTCAGCATCCTCATCCGCATATACCAGAAGCGTACTCGGGCCAAAGATATTTATTATCTTTTCGTCTTCCGCGTCGTGGATCTCTAATTCGTCGCATTCGAGCGTGAAATCGGCATCATCGACAAACACCCTTCCTTCACCGAAGAAATGGTATATCTCGGTTTTCTCGTCGAGTAAAGCCTCATCGCTGGATATAATCGTTGTGTCGTAGATCACCATACTGTGCCCGCGGATTTCCGTAAGTCCCACGCTCTTCTGGTAATAAATCCAGTCACCGGCGACATCGGTAAATTCGACACCTTCCTCTAAAATCTCCGGTAGCGGACCGAGACGGGTGATATCCGGTATGGGAGCTTCCCTGACAACCAGTTCATAGAATGGATCGTACGGCCGCGCGTTGAAAATTGTCCGTTCTTCAACGCCTGCGCTGATTTCGATCTCTTCACCGGTAATCTCGCCTATCATACCGATCTCCGGCAGGACAAACAGATCACCATCTCCAATGCCGGGGGATTCCTGGAACGGCTCTATCTGCCATTCATCTTCCCAACCGCTTTGTTGTACAGCATCTTCGGTTTCGTACACTGATTCATCAATTGCTTCAATCTCATTACCCGGATCGGGCTCAACCGGGTCCTGGGCATTAAGTAACGATGGAAGCAGCATCATTCCAGCCATCACCACAACAATCAGCACCAGCACGTTTACAAGCGCGATATCGTGCGACTGTGATTCCCGCATGTCATTAGAGGTGCCGGGTTGTTCAATTCGACCGTTCATGCTTTTCAAACCAGGGCGGAATTTACCAGGGATTTTCATCCATCCCGGTTGCCTGGATCCGGTTCATCCCCCTGTTGCTCTTCTTCCGGTTCCCCGGACCCTTCATCTTCGGCATTGTCTTCCGTTTCATCCTCCCCTTCATCTTCAATAACAATGAGTTCGTCGGGATCGAAAGGCGTAACCGGTTCGGTATCTCCACTCGATAATTCATAAGCGCCATAGCCAAAATCTTCACCGGTAAATCCATGCCCCATGAATAACCCCGGGTCCTCAGAACCAACCACGCTCACCTCAACTTCATCGACTGGTTCCGGCACATCGATTCCATCTGAAAGCGAGAAGAGGTCTCCCCCCGACCCGACATCCGCGCCAAGGTTCTCATCGAATTCCTCATCGCTGACCTGTTGTGAACGCTCCAATTCTTCTCTTTCGGCATCGGGAAGGAATTCAATAGGTGGTATCGGGGGTGGATGTTCAATCGCTTCAGACCAGTCACCGAGACCGGACGCCGTGCGATTTTCGAGAAGTCTCGTACGGGCGTCATCCTCCGGCTTACGATCCTCGTCATCGCGGAGTTCTTCGAGATTATCCTCATATTCCTCCGGAATCTTATTCCTCGCGATAGCGGCGCCTTCAGCTATATATTCTTCCAGCTTCAGGTCCATCGTCAGAAGTGCCGCCTGGAGCTGATCGCCATCGACATGCACGTAATCGACACTCCCGGCCATAACCAGCATCTCATTTTCTTCTTCGTACTGCGCCCGATCACCGGTAATTACCTGTTCTTCCTGCCTGAAAACGACATTCCCGAAACCCCACGTCACTTTTTTACTGTATGACAATATCGCATCGGTTGTAATTACTGTCGGTTTCCGGACATCCTCCCTCGCCCTTTCATCCTCGACATCCTCGATCGCACCGCTGGTTTCCCACCATTCACCCGAATACTGGTGCACTATCACATCCCCCCATGCCTGGGTAAGTTTCGTTCGCTCGTAGTAAACAAAATTGTCGGCTTCAGTATCCTTCTCAGGCTGAATCGAGAGAACCCGGCCGTACCCTTCAGTGATATCCGTCTCCCAGTTCTGAACGAGGTAATTGGCGATCAACTGCGTTGGTGTTTCTGAAAGCGCCTGGCTTACACGGCTCTCGTCCGGATCTTCTTCTCCAATATCATAAAATCTCGCGTCCACCCGGCGGAGTGCCTCAATCTGATGATCGCCCAGGAATATGTGCAGTTCCTCGCTCCAGATTTTCTTGTTGTTCCGATAGCAGAAAACCAGGCCGTCGCGAAGCTCTGCATACGGATCGAAATTCATGTCTGTTTCAAACAGCTCGGAATCGAGGTCCGATGAGATTTCCCAGTTAGTGATGTATGAATAATCCGGGACAGTAAGTACATTTTCCGAATCGCCCCGTGGAAGTTCGGGAAGGCTCAGGATTATATCCGGGCTTAATCCCATCGGACCGGATACTTCCGGTTCCTGACTTTCCACAAGAAGGATGTCTCCATCTTCCAGACCGACCGGACTGGTTAAACCCTCACCCGTAAAATCGATACCGGTTGGATTAAACTGACCCGGCATCCCGGGGATAATGTCACCCATCCCACCCGCCGACAGGTCAATCGCCTCGCCAACTACACCTGGAATTCCGTCTGTATTTAATTCAGATTCAAGATGTTCGCCAAACCGTCTGAACATCCCGCCTTCGAACACATCCGTGCCGCCCGCCGACAAATCAACTGGATCGGGTCCGGGTCCCGGCGGGGGAACCGGAGATCCGGGAATCCCAGTACGAGGGATCGAAGATGTGACCGGGGGTTCATACGCCTCCGCCCTCGGAAATTCAGTGAGTTCCCCGGCAAGGAAGGCTTCCATTTCGGGGCTGAGATCCATCTCCGCAATCGAAATCTGAATTGCTTCAATGTAATCCGGGTCCAGCAGTAAGACGCTTGGATCGAACATCGACGGGGGCGGTGGCGGTAGAAGGTTTCCTTCCGTGTCAATTTTATATTTCCGCTGGATCACAAGAGGTATGTACGGGTAACACAAACAGATTTTCTCCGATTTATCGTAGTGGACATACCTGGCCAGGATATTCATCCCATCCCCGCCTTCGGTGTCATCCAGGTCCTCGATCGGGAAATCCCCTTCCCTCGTGACAAAATTCTCGCCCTCAAGCCCGATAACAAACATCTCGACATCGCCAATAAAGTCGATTGTCACCAGGTCGTCATCGGAATAGAGGGAGTTCGCGACTATGTGATTATCCTCAACCCAGAAATCCACAAACTCGGGGCACGAAAGGGTTTTGGTGCGCTCCTCCCAGATCAGGACTTCCGTATCGAGAAACGTCGTGCCGTCGGACGATTCCACCTCGACATTTCCCGTAAGCGTAAGTTCCTCTCTTGGCTTGTCCCAGTCGCCATGATCCCCGCTGATCAATAAATTTTCCTCGCCGCCCTTGAAAAGGATCAGTTCGTAAATTCGGTAGAGTTCGCTCGACTCAGATTCCTTCTCGGTATCCACCACCTCGCTCCTGATTTCCCAGACCTTAGCGCCGTCCTCGTAACCAAAAGCGACCGGCTCATCGATACGTGTGATGGTCGCTTTCTCCTCAACGAACATCTCCTCAAGTTCTTCCTTCGCGGCTTCCCCGCTGATAAGGACAAGGTAAATCAGCACGAGGATGATGCCACCCGTGACTCCAAAATTCCTGAGGCCGTTCAGGAGTTGATTTTTCCATGTATAACGGGATTCCATATGTGAAATCCACCCTCTGTTACAGACTCATTGTACAATTGCCACGTTCAAATCGCCAGCAATTTATTGTCTCTTCGTAAAATAGTGTTGAGATGAGTAGGGGACGCTTTTCCTTTCATCCCGAGTTGTAAGTGTCTGTTGAGATGAGTAGGGGACGCTTTTCCACTCATCCTGAGTTGAAAGTGTCCCCGGCTGTTTCTGATTTCGGAGATTCGGCATCCTCTCCACAATAAAACACGAATAATCAAACTTATGTCTTAACAGTTGCGTTGGCAATTTTGCCGATGTATAAATATATCAATGAAACCCACCATCGAAAGGGATTGGCCTCTCTACAACAGTAAACAGCTTTTTTTTCAGTGGCTTCACAGACGGTATGCAAGGCTGTTTGTTTCAACACGGATAATAGCCTTATTTGTTTGGTCTTGCGCTGCGATATCGTTTATATCATCCTTTCCTCAATTTAATTTCAGTGTCCCAGGTTTTGATGGCTTTATATTTACCCTTTTATGGACCCTCACCGTATGGTTACCTATTTTCCTGACATTTAAAGAATCACTTATCTCGCTGCCACGCGTAATTTCAGATGACACCAACACAGGTTTCATCGGTTCCATATTTTCGTCCCCACTGCCATCAGGGGACATTGTCAGTGGTCTAAGAAAGTTTTTTATACACCTGAATTTAATGTATGTCACGCCGTTAATTTTGTTTTTTATACTAACTCCTTTTATTAGCCCCAATCCTAATGTAAGTGATTGGGACAGGATATTAATGTCACTATATTTCATCCCCTATTTTCCCTGCACCTGGTGGTTGATTATTGAAAGCGGAATATTTGCTGCGACTTTACCTAAACCACTGAAGATATCAGGAGTGACATTAATAATACTGGTATTTGTGATTCTTATTGGGATTAATATTGGGAGTAATCATGTTGCTCAGGCTGGATGGGTGGTTTTGGGCGGTTCCCCGAATCCGTGGGATATGGCAGGAAATGATTACAATGAATTATTATACGAAGACTACTATCCATTTTATGAAGTCTGGTGGTCGGCACACAAAATTGTGCTCCTCTTGATACCAACCCTCATCCTTTTTTTCACCTCGACCAGACGTATGGAAAATCTCAGGCGAGGTCGATGGTCGTAACCTGGCTGGGGAAATGCCTAAAGCTCATGAGAGGAGTAGGAACGGTCGGCACATTAATCTTTTTTAAACCTCTCGATGGTATCTTATCTTGGACAAGAGAAATTTTTAGTAAAAATAGACCATCCCCATAATTTACCCGGTAAAAATCGCTTCTGAATTATTACGGAAATTTTAATATTATCCCGCTTCATTGGAAATAATCCGATAATCTAGTAAAATGTATTAAGCAGGAATCAAGGATATGTAAACCTGCATGGTGATGGAGGTCGCAATGGCAACTATACTAATTCCCATTAGATTAGCATTAGTTACGATATTCGTTGGCGTGTTTCTTCTCGGATGCTCGTCAGGTGGAAAATCTACTCCCCCTGTCCTGCCAGATAATCCCTCATCTACAACTGAAATAACTGGAAACATCGTTTCGCCTGGAGAAAACAATCACCGCCTGCTCCTCTACAACCTGATTCAGATCGACGCGACCGATCCGGAAGACATTAAAACCGAGATTATCCCGATCCGGTCAGGCGCGATGCACCTGAATATTTTGAAACTTCTGGAAGTCGGCCCGTGCACAAACTGCTTTGAAATTGTGAATTTGAATATCCCCCAACCGGGAGTACTGGACGTCCAAATCCAATTCACACATCCCTTTACCGACAAAGAGCTTACGGCTTTCGATGTTCGAGGGACCATAATGTTTAACGGGAGCCATGTATTCCCGGATTCGGGACTGACAATATCCGATTCATCAATGGGTGACGGTGAACTTCTCAATGCAGAGGGTTACACAGCTCTTTACAACGGTTCGACATTTGGAATGGCCGGTCCGTTTTTTTCCTACTTCCCCGGAAAATTATCCACACCTTTAATCCCAAACGCTGATGTAAACGGGTATATCCGGTACCGTACTGAAACCACGAGGAATATGTTTCGTGCAGGGCAAACACGAAAAAAGACATACACTCTGAAAATGCCGGCATCTGGGCAGTTAGTGCTCGGTTACGCGGTAGACGCTAATTGGGCAGTTCCGCCTGATGTGCCGTATTTTGACCCGGTGACCGATTTTGGCCCGGAAGCTAACTGCCCGGAAGCCTGGAAGATCGAAGTGGAGGACATCGGTCCGGGTATTACCTGGGAGGGAGGTACAACCGAGCTTCAGATTGATATTTACGACTGGCAGGGGAAGGACGATGCTCATCCGGTTATAGTTGAATGTCCGGACCTGTTTGATGGTGAGATCCTGGCAGAATGGGTGCTTGATGAAAATAAATACACCAGGTATAAGGCTGAAATTAGCAATATAAAACTGGCTGGTGAAGGATATCATCTGTGCTTGATAAGAAAAGAAGCGGCGGAGAACGATCCACAGTCGCAACCCTGGCTTGATTTGACAGCTTATCAGGTTTTCAATGTGTTAGTTAAGGTGGATATTCCAACGCCTGTTGATGTAACACCGCCATGGTTGAATTTCAGCCCCCATGATGTTTGTACCGATGGCAACTACGCTTATATAGCCGGTGGTGTCAACGGGATGCATATTTTCGATATTTCTGATCCGGCAAATCCGGTCTGGCTTAACTGGGTAGATACGCCTGATTTTGCTAAAGGAATCACTGTATCAGGAAGTTACGCGTATGTCGCAGACGATTATTCAGGACTTCAGATAATCTATATCGGTCATCCGAAATCGGCTTATATTGTTAGTTCAGTCGATACACCAGGCAGTGCTAATGGAGTTACAGTATCGGGAGGTTATGCGTACATCGCTAATGGTTCAACAGGGCTTCAGATAATCGATATCGATCCTCCGGAATCGGCATACATAGTCAATTCAGTCGATGTACCCAACCACGCCAAGGCAGTCGCGGTATTGGAAGGTTATGCGTATATCTCGGGTAGTTCTCAAGAATTTCATATAATCGACATCGAACCGCCGGAATCGGCCTACATTGTCTGTTCAATCGATATGCCTAGTTCTCCCTATGGAGTCGCGGTATCTGGAGGTTATGCATACGTCGCGAATTCTAGCGCAGGACTTCAGATAATCGATATCGATCCGCCGGAATTGGCATACATTTTCAGGACAGTCGATACGCCCGATGGTGCATACGATGTAAGAGTTTCAGGAGGCTTCGCATATGTCGCGGATTATAAGTCGGGCCTTCAGATAATCGATATCGATCCACCGGAATCTGCCGTCTTTGTCAAATCAGTCGATATGCCTTATTACGCTTTTGATGTAGCGGTATCGGAAGGCTATGCGTTTGTCACTGACCATAATACCGGGCTTTACATTCTCGATATCGACCCGCTGGAATCGGCTGGCATTGTAAATTCAACTATTGGTGTATGCCGGGCTTATGGGGTCGCGGTATCGGGAGATTACGCGTACGTTGCCGATATTTTTTCAGGACTTCAGATTATCGATATCGAGCCGCTGGAATCGGCTTATATTGTCAATACAGTCGATACGGTCGATCCTCCTGATCTTACCCGCGCAGTTGCTGTATCAGGAGGTTACGCGTATGTAGTGCTTGACAAAGCAGGACTTCAGATTATCGATATCGAACCGCCGGAATCGGCTCATATTATCAAATCAGTCGATACTCCTGAATTTGCCCGTGATGTCGCGGTATCGGGAGGTTACGCGTACGTTGCGGATTCTAAGTCGGGACTTCAGATAATCGATATCGAACCGCCGGAATCGGCTTATATTGTAAGTTCAGTCGATACGCCTAGTTATGCTACTGGGGTTGCGATATCGGGTGGATATGCTTACGTTGCGGAGTGTTACAAAGGACTTCAGATTATCGATATCGACCCGCCGGAATCGGCGTTCACTGTCAAGTTAGTTTACATACCTGGACATTTGTATGGAGTCGCAGTATCGGGTGACTTCGCGTACATTGGAAGCTCATATGATGAGTTTCATATAATCGATATCGAACCGCCGGAAGGGGCATATGTTGTTAGTTCAGTCTATACGCCTGGTAGTTCAGAGGACATCGCATTATCTGGAGGGTATGCTTACGTCGCGAATGGGTGGTCAGGAATTAACATAGTCGATATCGAACCGCCGGAATCTGCTTACATTATCAGTTCAGTCTTAACGCCTGGCGATGCTAATGGAGTCGTGTTATCTGGAGGTTACGCGTACGTCGCGGATGATGACGGTGGACTGCGAATATTCCAGTTATATTAATCCGGTCACTCTTAGAAATAACATGCCGGGTGCCGTCTTTTCCCCGGTTGTTTTGATTATGCAATTCTTTAGGACATTTCCACGATCTCCCCCATCTACTTGTTAAAACCCAAATCCTTGTTATAATCATTATATATAGATATTATCTTGAAATGGAGGCTACTGTGCTCACAAAGTATCACAGGTTAATTATTCTAACCGCGGTATTGACTATAACAGGAACCCTCATCATCGGGTGCTCGTCAGGTGGAAAGTCTACTCCCCCTGTACTACCCGATAATCCTTCATCCACAACTGAATCAACTGGAAATTCAGTGAGTCAGGAAATCAACACTCACCGCCTGCTCTCATACAACCTGATTCAAATTGACCCAACCGACCCGAACGACGTTAAGGCCGAAATAATCCCCGCGAGGGTCGGCTCGATCCACATCAATATCCTCAAATTCCTTGAATTCGCACCGTGCACCGATTGTTTCAAAATTGTCGGTTTAAATTTCCCGCAACCGGGTACCCTTGATGTCGATATAGAAATCACTCACCCCTTCGATAACCCGAACCTAACCATTTTCGATGTCCGCGGAATAGTTATGTTCAACGGAAGCCATCTGTTCCCTGAATCCGGCCTGACGATGTCTGATTCACAAATGGGTGATGGAGAACTTCTCAATGCGGAAGGCTTCACCCAGCTGTACAACGGCTCGACATTCGGTATGGCAGGAGAACTTTTCACTTATTACGAGGGAAAATTGGCGACTCCGACAATCCCTAATGCTGATCTGAATGGTTTTATCAGGCATTACACATCAACATACAGGAACTTGTTTGCTGCAGGTGAATCCGATACAAGGAAATACACGCTGAAAATGCCGACATCTGGTGAATTCACACTTGGATATGCTGTTGATGCAAGCTGGGATATACCCGATGTCAATCCGGTTATTGATCCGTTTTATGATTTCCCGGAGACCGCGAACTGCCTGGAGCCCTGGTGGGTTAAAGTTACTGAAAACAAGATTGGTTATG